>JADFMY010000108.1 GCA_022563685.1 Pseudomonadota bacterium
AAGAATCTTTCTAGTAGGAAAAAGTTAAGGAGAATTAGCCTTTGATATAACATCGATGTGTTGTCCCGAATTGCTCAGCTCAATAAAAAGACCTATATTCCATATTCTTAAATGGAAGTAATAACTTACATTTCGATATTAGATGTTACTATTAACCTGGCGATTAAGTAGATCTTCCTGATCTATTAATCGGACGACAAGGTCGGCGCATGTCCGCCCTTGTCTTACGCGGCTTGTGGCCGCACTGACACTTCCCTGTGTCAGTTATTAACCCGGCGATCTTAATCGCCGGGTTAATACTAAACCATTTTCCAGGCTCCAGGAGTAGGAGTCTGCCGGCCTCGTGATCAAGCAGCGCTGGATATCCGTAGTGGGGATACATTCGAACCCAGCGCCAGACTGATATCCAGACACATATCGGTTTGATTCAGCGTATACAAATGAAACTGCTCGACCCCTTCGCGCGCGAGTCGCTCGCACAAGTCAACCGCAAGATCGACTGACAAACGATACTGAGCCTGCTGGTCATGTTCAACACTTTCGAACAGTCCCTGATAAGAACGCGGCAGCGATGCTCCACAGCGCTGACTGAATGTACGAACCTTGTCAAAGTTGTGGATCGGCAGGATACCGGGAATAACAGGTTTTTCGATGCCGATTCGGTTCGCCCGGTCCCTGAATCGCAGGAAGCAATCTGCATCGAAGAAAAATTGCGTGATCGCGCGATTTGCCCCGGCATCGAGTTTAAGCTTCAGGTTTTGCAGGTCTGCTGCTGCACTGCTGGCCTGCGGATGGACCTCGGGGTAGGCTGCGACGCTGATATCAAAATCAGCTATCTTGCGAAGTCCTTCTACTAGTTCCGCAGCACTATGATAAGCATTGCCAGGCCTGGCCTGGACGCTGGAATCGCCCCGCAAAGCCACGATACGATCAATACCGGCGTGATGGAGTTTCCTCGCCAGGGCATCAATTTCATCGCGGGTGGCTTCAGCACAGGTCAAATGAGCGGCGACCGGCACCGGTGATTCCTCATGCATTGCAATCGCAGTATCGATACTGATTTGCTGGGCACTCCCGAGTGCACCGTATGTCATAGAAAAAAATAGTGGGTTCAGGCGTTCAAGCTGTCCTACCGCTCGCCATAATCGACGGGTCATTATCGGTGTGCGCGGAGGAAAAAATTCATAGGAAAATTGCAGGACTTGTGAATTCGACATTACCGGTTCCAGCTTAGGCCTTAGCGCGCCTGGCTGTTTTACCTCGGCGGGGTATGGTCACGATTACATTCGACTTATGCGCCTGCCAGATCTTGATGGTGAGCGGATCGCCTGTCAGTTGGCGGGGTTCCGGTTGCGTGGAAATACCCGCGGCCTCAAAATACTGACGAATTTCATCATCGGAAAACCCGAGGCGGTGGTGCCTGAATTCACTGCGCAGATATTCTTCTGTATGCACTGCAAAATCAACCACGATTAGCCGGCCATCCGTTCGTAACACACGGCTTGCCTCTCGTATAACCTCGGTCGGATCATCGCTGTAATGCAAAACCATATGCAAGATCGCAAGATCAACACTCGCATCATCCAGCGGCAGTTGATACATATCTCCCTTGCGTACGTGGATATGGGTCATGCCGGTGCGTTCGATATTGCTTCGAGCAACTGCCAGCATACCACTACTCAAATCAACTCCGACCCCCCGGGTCGTACGATCGGCCAGAATTTCAAGCATGCGCCCGGTACCCGTGCCAATGTCCAGCAACTCACCGACAGGTTCAGGCCCTACTACTTCCAACAAGGCTTCTTCGAGCTGCTGTTGCGGTACATGCATGGCACGGATCGTATCCCAGCTCTTAGCCACCTGTTGAAAATAATCCTGCGCCCTTTGTTTGCGCGTGTCGCGTACCTGCTGCAGGCGGGAGAAATCCCGGTTCAGGCCCGCGTCGGATTCGGGTATTAACGCCACCAGTGCATGTGCCAGTTTCGACACTTCGACTCGATCCGAAACCCGGAAATATACCTGAGTGCCTTCCGGCAGTCGTTCTAACAGGCCGGCTTCTACCATTAACTTCAGATGTCGAGAAACCCTGGGCTGGCTTTGCCCGAGAATCTGCGTCAGTTCCGAGACCCTCAATTCGCCACGCGCGCAAAGCGCGAGGATACGTAAGCGAGTGTGCTCTCCTGCCGCTCGCAAGCCTACTATTAGAGTATCGAGAGTATGCATAAAGTATTTACTAATATATAAAGATATGTTTATATATTAATTATTCCATACTGTCAATTCAATTGTCATACCCCGGACACAGCATATGCAGAAACTAACCACCGCATTGCAGCAACGCATCCTGATTCTCGACGGCGCCATGGGCACCATGATTCAGGCGCATGCGCTCGACGAAGCCGATTATCGCGGGCAGCGGTTTGCGCATTGGAGCGTCGATCTGCGCGGTAATAACGACCTGCTATCGCTGACTCGCCCTGACATTATCAGTGACATTCACAAAGCCTATCTGCGCTCTGGCGCCGATATCATCGAAACCAATACCTTCAACGCAACCCGCATTGCAATGGCCGATTACGCGATGGAGTCACTGATCGCGGAATTGTGCGAAAGCTCGGCTCGACTCGCCAGGGCAGCCGCTGACGAATACAACCGGTTGACGCCAGAGCAACCGCGATTTGTCGCTGGTGTACTGGGCCCGACCAATCGAACCGCAAGCCTCTCTCCCAATGTTGAAGACCCGGGTTTTCGCAATATCAGCTTCGATGAGTTGGTCGAGGCCTATTGCGAGTCAACAAAGGCTTTGATCGCAGGTGGCGTGGATTTGCTCATGATCGAAACAGTATTCGATACGCTCAACGCCAAGGCAGCCATCTTTGCGGTCGAGCAAATATTCGACGAACTCGGCAAACGTCTGCCAATCATGATTTCCGGCACCATCACCGACGCCTCAGGTCGCACTTTATCGGGACAGACCACCGAGGCTTTCTGGCATTCAATCCGACATGCCCGACCCATAGCAGTGGGTCTGAATTGCGCCCTGGGCCCGAAAGAATTACGTCAATATATCGAAGAATTGTCAGGCATCGCCGATACCTGTATTTCTGCACACCCAAATGCCGGATTACCGAATGCTTTTGGCGGATACGATGAGTCGGCGCAAAGTATGGCGACCCAGGCGCGGGAATGGGCCTCCAGTGGATTGCTCAACATTGTCGGAGGCTGCTGCGGCACCACGCCAGCGCATATTCGCGCGATACGCGATGCGGTCGATGGTATACAGCCACGTTCGGTGCCGGTTATCAAACCGGCTTGCCGCCTGTCCGGACTCGAACCCTGTACGATTGCTTCGGATTCGTTGTTCGTCAATATCGGCGAACGAACCAACGTCACCGGCTCGGCAATATTCAAAAATTTGATCGTCGAGGAGAAATACGAGGAAGCGCTTGGAATAGCCCGCCAACAGGTGAAAAGCGGTGCTCAAATTATCGATATCAACATGGACGAAGGCTTACTCGATTCGGCCGCGGTGATGCACCGCTTTCTCAACCTGATAGCGTCCGAGCCTGACATTTCCAGGGTGCCTGTGATGATCGATTCCTCGCGCTGGGAGGTGATCGAAGCCGGGCTCAAATGTGTGCAGGGTAAATCTGTGGTCAATTCTATCAGCCTGAAAGCTGGCGAAGACGAGTTCATCGCACAGGCCCGACTATGCCTGCGCTACGGCGCCGCTGTCGTGGTCATGGCGTTCGACGAACAGGGGCAAGCCGACAGCGTGCAACGCAAAGTCGAAATATGTACCCGTGCCTATAGTATCCTCGTCGAGCGCGTCGGCTTCGCGCCTGAAGACATCATCTTTGACCCGAATATCTTTGCCATCGCAACCGGCATGGAAGAACACAACGATTACGCCAAAGCATTTATCGAGGCCACGCGCGAGATCAGGAAAAAGTTGCCGGGCTCGATGGTATCGGGCGGCCTGTCGAATGTTTCTTTTGCCTTCCGCGGTAATAATCCGGTACGCGAAGCAATTCATGCGGTATTTCTGTATCACGCAATCCACGCAGGGATGAACATGGGCATAGTCAACGCCGGTCAATTGGCAATTTATGCCGACATCCCCGAAAACCTGCGCGATGCAGTCGAAGATGTGGTATTAAACCGCAATCAGAATTCCACCGAGCGCTTGCTCGCAATTGCAGAAGACTATCGCGATAGCGAGAAACCCAAACTACAGGAACAGGAAGACTGGCGCGAATGGCCAGTAGGCCAACGATTGCAGCACGCGCTGGTCAAGGGCATTGCCGATCATATCGTTGCCGACACGGCCGAGGCGATGGAACAGGTCAGTTCGCCACTGGAGCTGATCGAAGGACCACTGATGGATGGCATGAATGTCGTAGGCGACCTGTTTGGCTCGGGGCAGATGTTCCTGCCACAGGTCGTCAAATCGGCAAGGGTGATGAAAAAAGCCGTGGCCTGGCTGGAACCCCTGATGGAAGCGCAAAGATCTGCGTCCAGAAAAAGCCGGGGCAGGATTGTACTCGCCACTGCGAAAGGCGATGTGCACGATATCGGTAAGAATATTGTTGGCATCGTATTACAATGCAACGGTTATGAAGTCATCGACCTGGGCGTAATGGTACCTGCAGAAACCATTTTTCAGGCCGCGCGCGAACACGACGCTGACATTATTGGCGTATCGGGGTTAATCACACCCTCACTCGAGGAAATGTCTCACGTCGCGAAAGAAATGCAACGCCAGGGATTCAGCATTCCGCTGCTGATTGGTGGAGCGACGACATCGAAGATGCATACCGCAGTCAAGATCGATCCGTATTACAGCCACCCGGTTGTGTACGCGGCAGACGCGTCGCGCAGTGTCGCTGTAGTAAGCCAGTTATTGAGCCAAACCAGGCGCACGCCTTTTTTGCAAACGCTCGAACAGGAATACGATCACTATCGGGAACGCTTTGCAGCCAGGCTCGAAAAGCGCCAGTTCCTGTCGCTCGCGGCCGCACGCGCCAACAGGCTCGAAACCAACTGGAACGGCTATGTACCTCCGACACCAAAGCAGTATGGTGTCCAGGTATTGTCGGATTTTCCGCTCGAAGCGCTGCTTGACTATATCGACTGGACCCCATTCTTCTCTACCTGGGGGTTGCGCGCGAAATACCCACGCGTACTCGAACATGAACAATACGGCGAACAGGCCAGACAGTTATTATCCGACGCGCAGACGATGTTACAGAGCTTCATTGAATCCGGCTCGATCAAAGCCAATGCAGTGTTTGGCCTGTTCCCGGCTAACAGTGTCGAAGACGACGATATCGAGATTTACGCTGACGAAAACAAACAGGAAGTTCTGGCAAAAATCGTCGGATTACGCCAGCAAACGGTTCACCCGGGCGATCGGCCCAATTTGTCGCTCGCCGATTTTATCGCACCACGCGATTCCGGAACCAGGGACACGATCGGTGCTTTTGCAGTCACAGCCGGTATTGGGCTGGACCGATTAGTAGAGACTTACGAACAGGAACACGACGTCTATAACAGCATGATGGCAAAAGCCCTGACCGACCGACTCGCCGAAGCCTTCGCCGAATATCTGCACCAACAGGTGCGTAAAAATCACTGGGGATATGCGCTCAATGAAACCCTGGACAATACAGGATTAATCAAGGAACAATATCGGGGTATCCGCCCGGCTCCTGGTTATCCTGCCAACCCGGATCACAGCCAAAAGGAATTAATCTGGAAATTGTTAAATGTCGAGCAGTCCTCACAGATCAGGCTCACGGAAACGCTCGCGATGTTACCGGCAGCTTCGGTCAGCGGATGGTACTTTTCGCATCCCGAAGCACAATACTTTGGTGTCGGGAAAATCGACCAGGATCAGTTAATTGACTATGCAAAAAGGTGTGCCATTAACCTTGAGAGAGCAGAAAAACGCCTGGCATCCAGTCTCGGCTATCTACCTGAGACTGAAGAAAAGAAACATGTCGCGTAGCCCCGATTTCGTTGTCATTGGAGTGCGTCTGAACCTGGAAGATTATTGATCAACTTATTTGAGAAACTACTGGATCAAAAACACACCCTGCTCGCCGATGGTGCGACGGGCACTAATCTGTTCGCCATGGGGTTACAAAGCGGCGATGCACCGGAACTCTGGAACCTTGAGCAGCCGCACAGGGTGGCCGCACTCTATCGAAGTTTTATCGATGCAGGATCGGATATCGTATTAACCAATACCTTCGGTGGCACGCGTTATCGTCTGAAGCTGCACAAGGCGCAGCATCGTGTCGCTGAACTGAATACCGCCGCGGTAGAAATTTTAAAAAAAGAAATCGAGGCTTCCGGGCGTGAAGTCGTCGTTGCAGGCTCGATCGGACCAAGCGGTGAAATTCTCGCGCCGCTCGGCGACATGCAACCCGACGAAGCGGTAGAAGCATTTGCCGAACAGGCGCTCGCGCTACACCGGGGCGGCGCTGATGTATTGTGGATTGAAACCATGTCTTCACTCGAGGAGGTTGAACTCGCTGTGAAAGGCGCCGGTGAAGCCGGCTTGCCGATGGGCCACGAGACGGGCTAGAGTTGAAACAATTAACGCTCGCTCACTTCGATCCATACAGTGTGTCATACAGGTTCATTGCCCGTGGCGACGAAACTGACTACCAGGTCGTTCTCACGTTTTTGAAAAACGGCTGGGTCGAGTTCTCCGAATTGGACGCGATGTTGGTGACGCTATTGCCGCAGTTCAACCTGGCGACGATTCAACAGGATGCCGCAGAGTTCAGACGTAAGTACAAAAGCCTGGTCCAGATGTGGCGTTCGGCCAGACCCCACGCCACGCATCGAGCGACTGTGGTCTGAGGAGCTTACCGGGATACGGTCGTTCCGCCTCCGCCCTGGAACGCGTAGCGGAACGTCATGCACCCCGATACCATGCCCGTGCAGTAGTAGCTTAGAAACTCTATCTTGGCGAATCTGCCGTCGCGGGTCCGGATAGCGTACACGTGGCCGTTAGGTTTCATCAGGTGCGAAACCCAGTTGTATTCATACCATTCGTCGAGAACTGCGTTGGAAGTGTCCCTCGCGAGCACCGACAGCGTGTATCCTGTGTCGGGCACTTGCTTTACTTCCCAGAATAAAACCGGACCGAGGTCCAATACGCCGCCAGACACCACGAGGTTGAACCGCCTTGCGGCAAGGTCCCACGGCCAACCGGCACCGTTTGGCTGGATGGAGCCGTCGGAAAGGTTGAAGTAGACCCAGTGGCTTCCGGTGGCGTCGATGGTGACCGTGTCTACCACCAACCTGTCCCCGGAAGGCTTTGCCACTCCCATCCTTGACGGTGCGAATTCCTGTGCGGTTTGCGGTACCAGGCTCGAGGCAACCAGGTAAACCAGGGCTGCCACAAAAGCCGCCAGGACAGCGGCGATGGACAGCGTAGATTTTTCAATTTTCATTTCGGTCGTCTGCGGTCACCTCGAAGTCAGTTTGGCTTCTGTTTGGGCTTGCCAATCCCGGTCGGCGCAGCCATTCTATCAGCCATTCTAATCGAGTACCCCGGTCAATTGCGAGTGTCATGGATTTTGAAAAACCGATAACAGAACTTGAGCAACAGATCGACGGTCTCCTCCGCCTCGCGGAGGACCGCGAGATGGATGTCGGACAGGAGGTTGGTCCGCTTCAGGAAAAACTTGCGGCGTTGCAACGAGAGGTCTACGACAACCTCAACGCCATGCAGCGGGTCCAGGTCGCCCGTCACCCCAAAAGACCGTATGCGCTGGATTACATCAGGGATGTGTTCACCGATTTCGTCGAACTCCGAGGGGACCGCCAGTTCCGCGATGACCCCGCTATAGTTGGCGGTTTCGCACGCCTTAACGGGCGGCCAGTGATGGTAATCGGTCAGCAAAAGGGCCGGGATACCAAGGAAAACCTGAAGCGTAATTTTGGCATGGCTCACCCGGAAGGATACCGCAAGGCGCTGAGGTTGATGCGAATGGCGGAGCGCTTCAAGGCCCCGATCATCACCCTGATCGACACGCCGGGAGCTTACCCGGGGCTCGGCGCCGAAGAACGTGGACAGGCCGAGGCGATTGCCCACAACCTGGAAGTGATGGCCCGACTGCGTACGCCAATCGTAGCTGTGATCATAGGCGAAGGAGGATCGGGCGGCGCGTTGGGTCTGGCACTTGCCGACAGGGTCCTGATGCTCGAGAACTCTGTCTATTCGGTAATCTCCCCCGAAGGTTGCGCCGCCATCCTCTGGAACGACGCTACCAAAAAGGCCCAGGCTGCCGAATCGCTCAAAATCACTGCCCCCGATCTACTCGCACTCGGGGTAATAGACGAAATCATCAAGGAACCGTTGGGGGCTGCACACAAAGATCCCGCGACAGCCGCCCGGGCGTTGAAGAAAGCCCTTGAGGCACACGTACCCCCCCTCTCTAAACTAAAGCCGGACAAACTCCTGGCGGCGCGAACGAAAAAATTTCTCGCCATGGGACAATTCACGGATGGCTAGTTGACTCAACTCGTAGAGGTTCGCTTCAAGGGAAACCGCAAGGAGTACTTTTCCTCCACAGATACTGCGGTGGCCATAGGTATGTCGGTGATCGTCGAAGTGGAACGCGGTCAGGACCTCGGGGAAGTCACCGCGACCGGTTCTGTAGCGGAAAAGAAATGCGGAACTGGTTGCAGCGGATGCTCAAAGGGCGCCAAAAAGCCCAGTGGAGAGGTGCTCCGAGAGGCTTCTTCCCATGACCGGCACCTCATCAGCGAACTTCGGAAAGCGGAAGAAGACGTTCGCCGCAAGGTGATGGAGTTGGTGGCCAACCACAACCTCAAAATGAAGGTTTCCGATACCGAGTGGCAGTGGGATCGCAAGAAGTTAACCGTTTTTTTTACCGCTGAAAAAAGGGTTGATTTTCCCACGTTTGGTAAACCCACAATACCTAGAGATAACGCCATATCATTCTTTTATAAGGAAAAGGAGAGAAAAAATCAAGAAAGAGGGCGGGGAACTGGCCGTCTACAATTGGGAAGAATACATCCACCCGGATACCATTCCCAATTTCGAGGAGGAGTTCGGGGTCAAAGTCATCTTCGACACCTATCCGGGCAACGAACACCTGCTGGCCAAACTTCAGGCGGGCGGCGCGCGCTACGACGTGGTGTTTCCGACCCACAACTTCGTGCCGATTCATATCGGACAGGGACTCCTGGAGCCCTTGGACCTCGAGAACATTCCGAATTTGAACAACTCGATGTCCAGATTTCTCGATACCTCGGTCGATCCGGGCAACAAATATACCGCCCCCTATCTTTGGGGGATGACCGCTCTCGCCCACAACACGAAATACACCAAGGGCGATCCCAACATCGACAGTTGGGCGCTCATGTTCGAAAGCGGCCCGGAGCGCTACTCCGGGAAGCTGGCATTCACCGACGAACGGGAAGAGGTCATTGCGACCGCGCTGGCGTACCTGGGCTACTCGG
>JADFMY010000022.1 GCA_022563685.1 Pseudomonadota bacterium
GGCGATAAATAGCCATACCCACACGGGGCCCAGCGCGAACTCCAGCAGCATGATCAAGGTGACTTCTGCGGCTGCCAGGTGCCTCGACGCAACGATAAACGCCCAGTTGACAAAGCCGGACAGGCAGCCGCCCCAAAACAGGCAGAGTAAGATATCGCGTAATGGAATAGCCATATCACCTGATTTGACCAGCAGGGTAAGCACCATGACGATACAGGCCGATAACAACATCACCGGCATCATTTCGGTTTGTCGTTTATAGCGTACGATAACCGCGTAGAACGCAAAGCTAACCGCGGTGATCAAGGCCATCGCATTACCAAACCCCGAACCGGCACTGACGCCCTGTACCACCATAATGCCGAGCCCGAAGGCGGCGCCTAACATGGTGAGCATCGTGGTGCGGCGTAATTTCTCTCCGAGAAAAATGCGCGCTAACAGGGCCGCAAAGAACGGAATCGCACCGAGAATAAACAGGGCGTTGGCTATCGTGGTGTGGGTCAATGCCTGGACAAAGGTAATTCCGGCTATCGAAACCATCGCACCAGCGAGTAAACCCATACGCCCGATGCCGGTGAGCGTCCCGAATAAACGGCCGCGATAGCGAGCGGCAACAAATACAGCCATCACGATGAACATGCCGAGCGAACGATAAAAGATCACTTGCCAGGCGTCGGCAAACTCGATGTTTCGTTGTACCAGGCCGCCGAAGCTGATCGCGATCGAGCCTGCCATCATCAGCAGCATCGCGTAGCCATGGCGAGAATCTATCGAGTGCTGATGGGTGGTAGAAATAGCCATCGGCGCAGTGTGCCAGCGAGTTTGAGCGGAAGCAAACCCTAATCGTTGCATCGATCACCTCTCTCGGGAAAATCAGTATCCGAACACTACTCTGCCGATTTGATCCTGTGATTGTAACTGATGATTAAGGTTGCTAGCCCGTGTTAATCTCGGGTGAGATCCAGTAGTGTATGAAGTAGCACATGGGCCCCCGCCATGACATCTTCAGGGGTTGTTGCCTCTGCCGGGTTATGCGACACACCCTTGATCGAGGGCGTGAATATCATCGCCGTAGGACAGATGCGGGACATCATTTGAGCATCGTGGCCCGCACCAGAGGTCATGCGCCGGCAGGAATGACCCAGCGCCCGGGCATTTTCCTCGATACACCGGGCGATGCCATGGTCGAATTGCACCGGGTCGAATCTGGCAAGGCTTTTAGTTTGCACTACCACGCCCTCGGCCTGGGCCAGTTCTGAAAGAAAGACTTGCAGTCGCCGTTCGGCTTCGACCAGACGGGCATTATCGGGGTTTCGGAGATCAACGGTTACCCGGGCGCGACCCGGTACCACATTAATAATATTTGGCTCTAGCTCGATCACGCCAATGGTTGCAACCTGGGCTTCGCCAATATCTTTCGCCAGGTCGTGGATAAAGGATGCAAGCGCCCCGGCGCAGTAACCTGCATCGTGTCGCAAGTGCATCGGTGTCGTGCCAGCGTGATTAGCCTGGCCCGAGAAGATGACTTCGGTCCAGGAGATACCCTGAAGATTTTCCACGGCGCCCAGGGTGACTCCTTCCTGCTCCAATATTGGTCCCTGTTCGATATGTAGCTCAACAAAGGCCGAAGGTATTATTTCTCCACAGGCCATGTCGCCGGCATAACCGATCCGCTGCAACTCATCCCCCAGCACGACTCCCTGGTCATCTGCGGTATTGAGTGCTTTTTCCAGATCGTACCCTCCAGCATAGACCAGCGACCCCATCATATCGGGCTGGAAACGTGCGCCTTCCTCGTTGGTGAAGACAGCCACTACTAATGGTCGCCGGGTTTCAATCGCTGCTTCATTCAGGGTTTCGATCACTTCCAGGCCTGCGAGCACGCCCAGGTTCCCGTCGAGATTTCCACCGTTAAACACCGTATCAATATGCGAGCCCGTCATCACGGGAGCCAGGCTTTCCTGTCCGGCACGCAACCCAAAAATATTGCCAATGCGGTCGATCCGGACGCTGAGACCCAGTTCTTTCATCCAGCGCGTGACCAGATCACGGCCGTCTTTATCGGCGTCACTCAATGCCAGGCGCCGGACACCACCTTCGGGTGTCGCACCTACTGCACCGAGGGTGTCGAGCCTGGTAAATAGTCTTTCGGATGAAAGCCGTAAATCCAGCTTATTCATAGCGTAAAATGATTTTGATCAGAGGTTCCCTGGTTATCCCTGTCTAAATCGTCCGGGGGACATGTAAAATTTATGGTTAGGCACCTATTCTTCTAGGGATAGTTCAGGAACCTCTGAAAAACACCGAAATTTATTAATGCAGATAGTTTTCGAGTGGCTCTTAAGAAATTTCAGTCTGTTATCGAATTGTTTTTTCTTCCTATCGTTGTTTTTCATCGGTATTTCCATATTTTGGGCGTACTAATCCTGTAAAGCCTGTAACTCTCTTCTGTACAAGTACAGATTAGCCAGGGCAAATAACGTAAATACCTGTGTCGCATTTTTCTCGATTCCCCGGTAGCGGGTTTTTGTGTAGCCCCAGAGATCTTTTACGATCCGAAATGCATGCTCACCCTTCGCTCGGGTGCGATTGCTTTTCCGGTTGAATAAATTCTCAGCATCGATTCAAGTGCGACCGGTGGCCTGCCTGTATGACCTTTCGGATAAGTTCGTTTGATCGGCTTGACTAATAGATTCCAGGGAATAATCGAATCCATTTCCTGTAGAAACCTTTCCCCTCGTGTTACTTTCTTCTTATGATTATATTCAAGGTCTGAAAAACTGGATTGCTTCATGAAAATACCCGATAAATTTGGTTCACTCATTTTATCTCGTTAACATGACTTTTGCAGAGGTTTCTTAATTGTGTTCTGACCCTGTTTGTCTTGCTAAATTTAGTAAATGTTATTGCGATGACCAACACGTAATATCAGTACCAGCAGCGAGTCGTTTTCAATTTTGCATATAACTCGATAGCCCTGGATTCGATAACGCCACAAACCGGTTTTATCGCCAACCAGCGCTTTACCAAAACGCCTGGGGTTTTCATTGCCAACAAAGCGGCTGCGGAAGTAGCGGAGGATTTTCTTTTGGATTGGTATGTCGAGTTTGCGGAGTTCTTTTACAGCAGCGTTATGCCACTCAACGTTCCAGGTCAAGCTCAGCCTCCAGCTCGTCTAGTGTCCAGCGCTTGCCGGAACTCTCCAGACGTTCGATTGCCAGGTACTTATCTTCCATCTCGCCAAGATGCTCCAGAATCGCTTCTTTAGCATAAAAAGTTTTGGTTCGACCGGTTTTGTCAGCCAGCGCTTTCAGGCGTTTCTCGATATCTTCGGGTAATCTAATCGCTAACATGACCAATCTCCACGCTATACATGTATAACAGTATAGAATAGCACTGGTCGTTCCTGCTTTCTACTCTATCCATATAACTATAACTACTTGACCGCTCGCTCATATAACGTCAGTAAATGTTGATCCATCTGCTCGCCGATCACATCTGAAACCGGGGTCCACATCTGAAACCGGGGTCAGATCACAATATTCTCTAATATTAGAACTAATTGTGTTCTGACCCCAAATTGGATATTAGAACTAATTGTGTTCTGACCCCAAATTGGTGTTCTGACCCCAAATTGATAATTGGCCGAATGAATTCGGCCCTACGGTAATATCTATTCACTGGTTGGCTGGGTGAATCCGGCCCTACGGGTCCGGCCAATCTAGCAGGTAATCAACTCCGCCGGTAAATGATCGATACGGTTCAGGTATATGATGTTATGCGAACCGCGAATAAAATCGATGCGTGACAGGGAGGTGTTGTGAAATGTCCAGTTAGCCGCCCAGTCGTTGGCGTAATTATGTTCATGGCGGGGAACCCGCATGAGTTCATTGATAAACTGATCCATGAAGTCACCGTGAACCACCATTGCTATACAGTCATCGGTGCGCGCATGCCTTATTCTGATATCTTCAATGACTGATCGAACGCGACTTTGAAAATCGCCGTTGGTTTCGGCAGGTCGATCCCACCAACCGTCTTCAGTCAGACCCATCGGTAAATTGACACCGGGAAAGCGATTGGCAAAGTAGCTCAATCCGGGGCCGGGTAAGCCAAGCCTGTTACCTTCTTCATTGAATTCATAAATTCCGTATTTTTCGAAGATATCAGGCAATGCCTGTAACTCGAGATTGCAGGCGTTGGCAATATATCTCGCAGTCAGAATCGATCGTGTCATCAAGCTACAGTAAACATGAGTCAGGCCAAAGTGGGTGGTTTCTACCGGGTTATACGGATGCTGACGCGGTTCTCCCTGGGGATGGGCCAGGTGTTGAGCCAGGTGTTCGGCTTGCTGATGGCCCGTTGCGGTGATTTCCGGATCGGAGCTACGGCCATCGGTATTATCGGCTCCCTGCCATAGCACATTATTTTCGGATTGAGCGTGTCGGACCAGATAGAGTTTCATGGAGATCGGTTCATCTACTTTTAATTGTAAATCAGAAAACGCAGGTAACCTGCGAGCAGGGGAGAATAAGCTTAATGCTATAGAATGATCAACCAGTAACCTGATTGATACGCTTTTCGGCTTCAATAAAAATTCGTTTGACCGGGGGGGTTCTGCTGCTTGATGGCCGATCGATTTCGGCAACCGTAGTTTCTATTTCCTCGGCATTTTTGCTGTCGTCAAAATCGACGCTGATGTTAGCCAGTATGAAATCTGGGCCCATATGCAAGGTCAGTACTTCGTTGACATGTTCGATGTTGCCATTACTGTTTAAAATATCGCGTATATCCTGAATCGTCGCTCGATTCGCGCTTTCACCAATTAGCAGGCCCTTGGTTTCATAGGCCAGCCAGATAGACGTACCGATCAGAATCAGACCGATTACGATAGACGCAATTGAATCGAATATCAGAATGCCGGTATATTGACTCAGCGCAACGCCCGCAAATGCCACCACCAGTCCCAGCATTGCAGCAGAGTCTTCGAACAGCACGACAAAAATCGTTGGGTCTTTGGCACGTTGGACGGCTTCTATATAGCCCCATTTACCCCGCGCTTTATTGAATTCCCTGAATGCGAACAGCCAGGCGAAACCTTCAAACACGAGCGCAAATCCTAATACCACATAGTTGACGAGTGGATTATTGATTGCCTCCGGGTGCGGGAGACTGGAGACGCCTTCGTAAATGGAAAGGCCCCCGCCCAGGGCGAATATTAAAATCGCGACGATGAAACTCCAGAAATAAATCTCCTTGCCATAACCAAATGGAAAATCGGCATCGGCCGGTTTAGAGGCACGCTTAATACCATACAACAATAAGAACTAATTACCGGTATCGACCAGCGAGTGAATGCCCTCCGACAACATCGCTGAACTACCGGTGTATGCAGCCGCGCCGAACTTGGTGATCGAAATGAGTGTATTGCCCGCGAGTGCCGCGAGGATGACCTTTTTTGAACCCGATGCCATAGTAGATTTGCCTGGAGGTTTGTGTTGGCAGGTTTGGTAAAACTGCACGGTAGCCAATATAATGCTGCCTGTGAACATACCCTTGATGACCAGGCCTGACAATAGAATTTATACTGATTCATGCTAATGCCCACAATTTCCTCGAAGTTCCTGATTGGAATCATGCTTGAAGATCGTGACGAACTGGCGTCGGCGCTCTACCGATTTCAACAGGAATGACAGACGATAGCCGGGAACTGCTTGACGTGGTCGATGAAGACGATCGCGTAATTGGCGCCAAAACGAGAGGTGAAATTCACGCCCAGGGGCTGATGCACCGTGCTACGCATATTCTGGTATTTAATAACCAGGGGGAGTTATTTCTTCAAAAACGTTCGATGAGCAAGGATGAAAACCCGGGTCTATGGGATACCTCGGCGGCCGGTCATGTCGATAGCGGAGAGGATTACCTCGCCTGCGCGCTGCGGGAGCTCGACGAGGAACTGGGTATATCGGGCGATGTTTCTCTCAGGCTTTTGTTTCGGTTGCCCGTATCGTCGCTGACAGGGATGGAGCACAGCACTGTTTATGCCTGCCAGTACGATGGGCCACTCAAATTGCAGGCTGCAGAAATTGACGAAGGGATATGGATCAGTCCCGAGGCGATGAGCCAACGGGTCAAAGATTCAGATCCGAGCTTGACCGATGGCGCGAAATTGATCTGGAAATGGTATTGTAGACAGTAACGGCCTTGTTCGTCGGATGAAATTGCATAGTCCTACATTATCTGAATATAAATCTTTTTATTATCTGGCTTTGAGTTGAGTTGCGAAATCCAGTCATTATCCAGGTAAAACCATCGATTAGGAATGAGCTTTCGGAAAGTTTGAACATGTAATAGTTTTCCACCCTGTACAACTCCAATCGCCGTTTTCTGCAGAAATTCACCGGTACGGAAAGTGAAGTGATCTAAGGGTAGCGTAGTGTTATTTTCTGGAACAATGATGTTCGGAGAAATCCAGAGTAGTGGGGAGTTTACTACCAGGGGTATGCGGTTGTTTAACGGCCAGCAGGTTGTGGATAAATATCGTACTATGCTATGTGCGACATGCCGTCCTTCCAGTGCGGCGGTGTCGGCTTTTTCTACGCCGTGGAGGAGGTTACCAGCGGCGAAGATACCTTGTTTCGATGTTCTCAGGCTTTGGTCGATATCGGGGCCGTTGGTGTATTTATTCAGTGTGATATTGCCTTTTCTGGCCAGGTCATGATCGGGAATCCAGTCACCGGTGAAAATAAGGGTGTCGCATTCCAGTTGTTTTTTTTCTCCGGTTTGGGTAGAAGTGATTTCTATGGCCTCTACTCGATTTCTTCCGTGAATATCGGTGACTTTATAATTGGTTAACAAAGGCGTGCGGTAGCAGAGCCTGGCGCCCCAGTAGAACGGCAGATAGGTTTGGTGTTGACTGTATTCGGTGATCATTGCCGCTACCTGGGCGCCATTTCGGTGCAGGGTGCGTACCGCTGAATAGCTGACGTGTTCGGCGCCGATAACGATGGCTTTCTTGCCCAATTTTAATTTTTTCAGGTAAATCAATTGCTGTAATAAGCCGGTGTTGTATATGCCCAACGGACGACTACCGGGAATGAGTTTGGCGGCGCGGGGACGTTCGCGACAGCCGGTGGCCAGTAGTATGGCGTTGGCGGTGATGTTTTTTAACCCTGTTGGACTGGTGATTTGTAGTGAGAGATCGTCGGTCCAGTGTTGGGCGGTGGCTTCGGTGATGATTTCTACTCCCGCTTGTTCTGCGCGGTGCACGTTTTCATCTGCATAGGACGGGCCACTGAGAATTCGTCGCAGGTCAAGCCAACCAAAGCCGGTGTGATAACAATGTCGGGGTATACCGCCGGCTTGTGATTCTCTATCGATGAGCAGCACTTTTTCTACGCCCAGTTTGCGTAGTTGGGTGGCGGCGGCGAGACCAGCGGGGCCGGCGCCGATGATTAATACGTCTGTATTGATTTGTTCTGGTTGCATCATGTTATTGATTGATGGCCAGCAGTTCATGCTTAGACATAGACCCCCACTGTGCCATGATTTCAACTAACTCGGCGGTACAATAAAATCCCTGACAGCGGCCCTGCAAACAACGAGTGCGTCGGCGTAGGCCATCCAGGTTTGGTGGTGGCAGTGGAGAATTCATGGCATCGATGATTTCGCCTCGGCTGACTTCTTCGCAGTGGCACAGGATTCTGCCGTAGTCCGGGTTTTGTTTGATGCGGTATGGGTTGTGGCTGACTTTTCTTTGTCGGTCTTCTCCGATATAGGGCATGGTGATGGTTTTGAATGTTTCCGTGGGTTGCAGCGTTACGTTTGCTTCACGCAATAAGTCCACGACATATTCTGCGATGCCCATGGAGCTGGAAAGTCCAGTGGAACGAATGCCGCCGACACAAATGTAGTGTTGCTTTTCGTCCAGGTGGATTTGGTAATCTTTATGTTGGGTAGCGGCACGTAATCCAGAATAGGTGGCGGTGATTTCTTCTTGCTGTAGTGCCGGAAGAATTTGTCGTCCCATTTTTTGCAACGACATATAACCGTCATGGGTGGTGGCGGTATCGTGCTTGTTGGGTAAGTCTTCAGCCGTTGGACCTAATAACAGATTGCCAAAAACCGTGGGGCACACCATCACACCTTTGGTGGTTTGGGTGGGGACGGGAAGAATGATATGTGATAGCAGGGAGCGGGATGCTTTGTCATAAATGATGAGTTGTCCCCGCCGGGCGGTGACTTTGAATCGCTTGTAACCGAATAGGTGGTCAATTTTATCGGAGTAAAGTCCGGCGCTATTGATGACCCAAATGGCGTTAATGGTTTTTTGTTGGCAAGCGAGGTAGGTAATATTTTCCCCCTGAGTGATGTTTGTTACCAGGTGGTTAAATAAAAAATCTACACCGTTGATTTTCGCCTGCGTGGCAAAGGCCAGGGGTGGTGTGAATGGGCAGATAATGCCCTCTTCTTTTACCATAAGACCACCTAATACGCCTGGACCAAGGCGGGGTTCTTTTTGGTATATCTGTCCCGCTGTCAGGGGATGTAAAGTTTCACCATTTTTCTGTGCGTCGTTCTGTAGGGCGGGAAGTTTGGTCAGCTGTTCCTGATTCCAGGCAACTAATATTCCGCCGGTGTACTCAATAGGGATACCCACTTCTTGCGCATAACATTTTAGGCGTTTGATACTTCGTTTGAGTAGACGAGCTTCCAGCGAACCCGGAGGCGCGTCAAAACCAGTATGGAACAAAGCAGTGTTGGCCTTGCTGGTGCCGACTCCAACATCGGGGCCGGCTTCGAGCAGGACGATGTTAAGTCGATATTGTGCCAGTTCTCTTGCGATGGCTGTGCCCACCACACCACCGCCGATAATTGCGACATCATAGGTTGCTTGAGGCGTTTCCATTTTTACCAATACTCGATTCTCCAGTGATTCTGATCACCGATTTCTTTTAACTTAGGGTTGGTATTCACTGCAACGGGATAGCCAATTTTTTCGAAAATCCGGATATCGGAAATGCTATTCCCATAATACATCGCATTTCCAAAATTCATATTATGCTGTTGGCAGTAGTCCTGACCGCGGTTTAACTTTCCATCGCGAATGCAAAAAGGCCCGACGATACCACCAGTGTAGGTTCCATCGATTAATTCTAATTCGGTGCAGGCGATATCGTTAAAACCCATGGCCTGGGCGATTGGGGTAACCATGACGCGGGTTGATCCGGATAATAACACTACCGGGATTTCTTGTTGTTGGTGATTTTCGATTGCTTCTCTGGCGGCGTGAAAAATCGTATTTCGAATATAGTTTTCGAAATTATATTGCGCCAGCTGTTGCATGGTAACCGGGGTTTGTCCGACAAATTCCTGCAAGATGAATTTGAGGTACTCCTTCGCAGGCGTTTGTCCTTTGGCGTGGAGTTCAATGTAGTGTTGTTGTTTTGCCCGATAGTGCCCTGGTACTCGGCCTCGCTTATATCTTCTTTTTCAATGACCCGGCCAACCCGTTGAATTCAATTTACGCGACCATGGGTATCCTGGTGATCTGTACCGTGACACACTTTTACACGGTATCGCACCTGACCGCGGTTACCGCGCTCAAACAGCTGGATCGGGAGTTTGAATCGGTTGCTTCGTCGCTGAAAACGCCCTTCTACAAGTTGTTTTCAAAGGTCACGGTGCCTGTGTGCCTGCCGTCCATACTGGATATTTCGATTTACCTGTTTGTCAACGCCATGACCACGGTATCGGCGGTGATATTTCTGTATGCGCCCGGCACCACGCTGGCTTCAGTCGCGGTACTCAATATTGATGACGCCGGGGATGCGGCGCCCGCCGCCGCGATGGGCATGATGATTTTCTATACCAATGTAATTGCGCGCATGATTCACCTGCTGATTACGCGAAAAGTATTGGTCAAAACACAGGCCTGGCGTAAGCGTGAGTCCGATCCTGATTGATACTCATCCTATAGTCTTTTCCCTGTTGAACCCGGCACGACCGCCATGGTGGTCATGTAACTTATTAGAACACCAACAGTAGGCGCTTTTAGGCGATGCAAGGAGCAATTGTCGAGGAACAGCCCTTGCCCCAGTTGCTTATATCTGCAGGAGAATTCCCTCCGGAGCAGTATTCCAGGGTATTTTTTCGGTAAATTAAGCTCATATTCAGCGAATATTAAACTTGACTATATTCTTTAATTACATATAGTTACGTTGTATAGTTAATCTTAATTATAGAAATTTGCGTAATTATGGACTTAATTGATTCGGTTTTGAAAGCAATAATCAATAGCACGGCGCCCAGCACCTGGTTTTTGATTATTAGCCTTTTCATCTCCTACAGATACTTTCGAAAAACCCGCTAGTACCTTATCGACTTCGGGTATTCGGTTTTCGGGTCGGCAGATATCGACCTGACGGCGTCTTAGCCCCTTATCTAAAACTCTCTCCACATGGAATAGACAGTCATGACACAGGTGTAAATCGCGCGTGTATCATTGGGGAACCTCTGAATAATTCATCCATGAATTCTCAGAGGACGACAAACGAAAAGTGTGATTTTCGTTTGTCTCACAAAATCAATGCCTTAGAGGCACTGATTTTGGCAGCACATCCATGTACTGCTGGAAGATCTGAATAAATCAGACCTTCCTTAGACTATATTTTTGTATCCAGTCTGGTTAAGGTTCGGCTGGCCCAAACTTTTATCCAGGCAGTGTTATGACTCAAAACGCATTAATTGTCGGCGCCGGTAGTGGTATCAGCGCCTCTTTCGCTCGCGCTCTGGCTCGCCAGGGGGTGAAGGTTGCACTCGCGGCGCGTAATATCGAAAAACTCGAACAACTGGCCAGTGAAATCGATGGTAAAGCCATCGCGTGCGATGCCACCGATGCTGAGCAGGTAGACGCTCTGTTTGTGCAGTTGGATCAGTCGATGGGTACGCCCGACGTGGTGCTTTACAACGCCAGCGCCTATACCGCGGGCCCGGTTGCCGAGCTCGATCCAGATGCGGTTCACCAGTCGTTGATGCAAACTGCTTTCGGCGCATTTCTGGTGGCGCAGCAGGCCGCGAAACGAATGCAACGGGTGGGTTCAGGTGCAATTTTTTTCACCGGTGCGACCGCCAGCGTCAAGGGGTTCCCAAATTTTGCCTCCTTTGCGATGGGGAAATTCGCGCTACGAGGTTTGACCCAGAGTCTCGCGCGCGAATTGGGGCCCGCTAATATTCACATAGCCCATTTTATTATCGATGGCGGGATAGCATCGCCAGGACGGGATCTTGCACAGGAATTCCCGACGACCAATACCGACGATGCGATGCTGGAACCCGATGCAATCGCCGAGACTTACCTGGCCGTATTAAATCAGCATCGCAGCGCCTGGAGTCTGGAGGTTGAGTTACGTCCCTGGAAAGAAACTTTTTGAAACACCTTAATTCGGCGTGTTTTTGAATGTAACCTTACCGAAACGGTTAGATTGAAGGCTCTGCGAGAGCTGCAACCAATTAAGATGAAACCGTTCTAGCGCTTTTTAAAACCGATTTGACGCCCGACCCAGTCGGGTTTTTCTGCGATTTCCGCCTGTTTTAGCGCCTGTTGCACCGATTCGGGCATTTCGATCGTGCGCGCTTCCCGCGTAGCATAGTGCAAAACCATGAACTCCCCGGTCGCACACAGCTCCCCATCGACCAGCATCTGGTGGGCGAACCAAATTTTCTTCGCATCCGAACCCAGTATGATCGATTCTATATCCATCACTGCAGGCGATTGCACCTCGTTGAGATAGCGCAGGTGAGTTTCCACCGTGTAGAGTGCGCAACCGGTTTGGTCGAAGTAATCAACGCCAATTCCGAACTGATCCTGTAGTTTCCACGTGGTATTGGTGAATGGCAGCAGATAATAAGCTTCGTTCAGGTGACCATAGGGGTCCAGCCACTCGGCTTTCAGGGGCTCGCTGTGTAATTTGAAAGTTGTCATAGGCAAAGTTTTTTAACTTTTTTTGTTCCCCAGGCGAGTATAGATATTTCCTTCATAGAGTGAAGAGTTTTCGGTATTCAATATCGCCCAGAGAGCGGGTATTGCCCGATCTATCGAATAATAAATTTGCACAGTAATTTTCTGAGAGTAGAATCGCGCGATGCAATCCATCGTCAGCATTTCCGATCTATCGAAAACCTATGAATCGGGCCATCACGCGCTCAAGAATATCAACCTCGAAATTTACGACGGGGAAATTCTGGCCCTGCTCGGGCCCAACGGTGCGGGTAAAACGACCCTGATTTCGATTATCTGCGGAATCGTTTCGGCCAGCAGCGGGTCGGTTACCGTGGCCGGCCATGATATTGTCAGCGGCTATCGCATCACCCGCGAGTTGATCGGCCTCGTGCCACAGGAACTCACACTCGGTGCATTCGACACGGTCTGGAACTCGGTCAATTTCAGCCGGGGATTGTTCGGTAAAAAACCAGATCCTGATTATATCGAACAGTTGCTCAAGGATCTGTCACTGTACGATAAAAAAGATAACGAACTGAGAGAGTTGTCCGGTGGCATGAAGCGCCGCGTATTGATCGCCAAGGCTCTGTCACACCAGCCCAGGATATTGTTTCTCGACGAACCGACCGCCGGGGTAGACGTTGAATTGCGTCAAGATATGTGGAATCTGGTGCGAGGTCTGCATGAATCGGGTGTGACCATCATTCTAACCACGCATTACATCGCAGAAGCCGAGGAAATAGCCGATCGTGTCGGTATTATCAACAATGGAGAGTTATTGCTGGTGGACCAGAAGCAGACCTTGATGCGGGAGCTTGGCAAGAAGCAACTGGTTCTCGATATGAAGCAACCGATAAAATCCCTGCCCGCATCTCTGGCGAAATATAATCTCGAAATATCAGCCGATGGTAGCCAGTTGACCTATACCTATGATACCCATGCCAGTCGTACCGGAATCACCGCGCTACTGCAAGGTTTAAACGAAGCGGGATTGGCAATGAGGGATTTGAACACCAGCCAGAGTTCGTTGGAAGAGATTTTTGTCAAATTGGTCAGGGCGCATTCATGAATTATCAGGCAATTCGAGTCATATATAAAAACGAAATGCTGCGTGCATGGAAAACTCTTTTGCAAACCATTGCTTCGCCCGTAATCTCAACCTCGCTCTATTTTGTCGTGTTCGGCGCAGCTATCGGTTCACGTATCGAGCAGATCGAGGGTGTACCTTATGGTGTTTTTATCGTGCCCGGCCTGGTCATGCTGTCATTACTGACGCAAAGTATCGCCAACGCCTCGTTTGGCATTTTCTTTCCCAAATTTACCGGTGCGATTTACGAAGTCATGTCGGCGCCGATATCGTTCTTTGAAATAATCGTGGGTTACGTGGGTGCTGCGGCATCGAAATCCCTGATTCTGGGGGTGATTATCCTGATTACAGCCAACCTGTTTGTCGATTTGAATATCGCGCACCCCTTATGGATGCTGACCTTTTTGATTTTAACCTGTATTTCGTTCAGCCTGTTTGGCTTTATTATTGGTCTGTGGGCCACCAATTTTGAAAAACTTCAACTGATCCCAATGCTGGTAATAACTCCTCTGGTATTTCTCGGTGGTAGTTTTTATTCGGTGAGCATGTTGCCACCCGCCTGGCAAACGGTAACCCTGTTCAACCCCGTGCTCTATTTGATCAGTGGCTTTCGCTGGAGCTTCTTCGAAGTAGCAGACGTGAGTGTCGGCATCAGCCTGGGCATGATAATGTTATTTCTGCTGTCTTGCCTGTTACTGGTGTGGTGGATGTTTAAAACCGGTTACCGCTTAAAGCAGTAAAATCCAGAGGGTAGATTATGCCTGTAGGGTCGAATTCATTCGACCAATAATAAGAAAGAATAAAAAAACGACCATCCATGGCCAACAATCCTGGGAGGAGAGGGGGATCGCCCGCAACGCAATGAAGTGGTTGCGGGCGGTAAAGCTTAACGCTGCCAGAAGGGCTTGTTGATTTCGTTCGCAATTTCGATGCGATTGAGGCCAATGTCGTTCAACATGTGGTCGCTCATGCGCGCCAGTTGGCGACGGTCTTCAGTACGGCCGATCCAGGTAGCGATGGTTTTATCCACAGCTTTCGCTGTTGATTCGATTTTTTGTACCAGAGTGTAGAATGCTGCGCTGATGTCAAGGTCGTCAAGAATGTGGTGTAGTCTCAAAGTAGTCATGGCGGTGCTCCCTAAAAAATCTGTCCCGTGGACGAAACCGGACAGTGGTGTTAATTTATGGTGATAAGTATAGTCATGAACTGTTATAGTAACAGATACAGATAAATTGAAATACATACATAACAGTTAACCATAACAGTTTATCTGTTTGAGAAAATTGTGAACCATTTCACAGGGATTTCGAGAACCAGATCACAAAAGCGCTGGAAGCGATACGAAGGATTTTCTAAATCAATTTTAACTAATTGAATTTAAAGAATAAAAAATGCACAATTAGGTGAAATTCGGGTGTAGGCGATGGGTTTCTAAAACACTTGAGACAAGTCGCCTCGACGCCACCGTATTTGACTCGACAGGGTTTAAAAACAGTTGTTAAAAAATGGTCAAAAAATCACAAGAACAGTTGGACCTGTATCGTAATTAGTATCAGTGGCAGGTCTGTTTAGATCGTCATCCGCATATCAAATTTCCAGCACCGTCGAACCGGTGGTATCTCTGGCCTCGAGGCTACGGTGCGCATCGGCACATTCGGCCAGTGGAAAAGTCTGATTAACGTGTATTTTGACGCTGCCGTTGCCAACCACTTCGAATAGATTTTTGGCCCCTTGCTCCAGCAATTCGCGCGTTGAGATATGCGTCGCGAGCGTAGGTCGGGTGACATAGAGCGATCCCTTTGGTGCGAGAATGGCCGGGCTAAATGGCTCTACCGGGCCACTGGCATTGCCATAGGTTGCGAGCACGCCGAATGGCCTGAGCGAATCGAGCGAAGATTCAAATGTTGCCTTGCCGATCGAATCGTATGCCGCAGCAACGCCCACCCCACCCGTAATGTCACGTACGCGCTTTGCGATATCTTCGTTGCGATAAAGAATGGTGTGTTCGCAACCGTTTGCTTTCGCCAGTTCAGCCTTTTGCTCCGAGCCGACGCAGCCGATCACGCTCACACCGAGCTGACGAGCCCACTGGCACAGGATCAGTCCGACGCCACCGGCGGCAGCGTATACCAGAACGATATCGCCAGCCTGTACCGGGTAGGTGCGATGCAAAAGATAATGCGCAGTCAGCCCCTTTAACATCATAGCGGCCGCGGTCTGGTCGTCAATGCTGTCGGGTATTTTGACCAGGTGTTTCGCGTCGATCAGGCGCGCTTCAGAGTAAGCGCCGATCTGCATCGGGTAGGCCACCCGGTCGCCAGTTGCGAATGAATCCACTCCCTTGCCGACTGCTTCGACAACGCCAGCCGCTTCCATGCCGAGAATGGCAGGAAGCTCTGGCAGCGGATAGAGGCCGGTACGACCGTAAACGTCGATATAGTTCAGGCCGCAGGCTGTTTGACGTAATCGTACCTGGCCCTCAGCCGGGTCGCCAACCTCAATAGTTTCCCAGCGTAAAACTTCTGGGCCGCCGTGTTCGTGGATTCGGATTGCTTTGGTCATTTGATTTCTCAGTGAGTTAAATAGTGTCAGTCATGTTGATCGATGCATTATGCCAAGAATGAGTCTGGCTTCAATATAACCAGTTTAGTCGGCTTGCCAAACTTATACCAATCCGATATCGTCGAAGTGATATTCCGAACTTGATCGGAGGTTCCTCAAGTCAATATTATCTAAGGAACCTCTGAATAATTCATCCATGAATTCTCAGAGGACGACAAGCGAAAAGTGTGATTTTCGTTTGTCTCGCAAAATCAATGCCTTAGCGGCACTGATTTTGGCAGCACGTCCCTGTACTGCAGGAAGGTCTGAATAAATCAGACCTTCCCCTAAGCTGTAAAGGACGATAAGAATAAAGCCATGAGGCAGTTATTGAAGAATATTGATATATCGATTGTGCTACTTGTAGTGGCATTTTCCCTGGGTATTGGCGCGATGATTTTGCATGTATCGAGCCTGCAGTCCAGCTTGCTCAGAGCCAGCGCAATCAATACCGCGAGTATATTTTCCCACACCCTGACCGCGGTGCGAACCCTGTATACCTCGGATGTCGTGCTGGCAGCTAGCGCCTATGGCATGGATGTCACGCACGACTATTTGCTGAAAAAAAATGCGATTCCCTTACCCGCAACCTTCACGATACGACTGGGGGAATTAATGGGTAAACATGCCGGCGGAGCCTACAGTCGTCTGTATAGCGCTTTACCGTTTCCGTGGCGCCGTGTCGAAGGTGGCCTAAGCGATGAATTTGCGAAGAAAGCCTGGGACGAGTTGTCGCGTGATCCAGGCAAGCCCTATAGCCGTTTCGTTGAAACCGGGCAGGGCCTGGTGCTGCGTTACGCGACTGCCGACCTGATGCGGCCAGCCTGCGTCGAGTGTCACAATTCGCACCCTCAATCACCCAGGCGTGACTGGAAGGCAGGGGATTTAGGCGGTGTGCTGGAAGTCTCTCTGCCGCTCCAGGGCATAAGTCAACAGGTGGCTGGCCAGGTGGCGAATATCAGGTTGATTTACTCGCTGGTCGGCCTGGTTATGCTGGGGGGATTTGCGCTGGCTATTTACCGTTTGAAGTTGTCGGAAAAAACTTTGATCCAGGGTTCCGAGGAGCTGGAAGTTGCCAACCAGACACTGAAAGATATCAGCGAACGCGATGCGCTCACTCAAATAGCCAATCGGCGTTGTTACGATGCCCGCCTTAGTTCGGAAGTATCGGCGGCCAAACGCTCGGCTGCCCCACTTTCGATGCTGCTGATCGATATTGACTACTTTAAATTATACAACGATGGATACGGGCATGAGCAAGGTGACGAAGCGCTGATACAGGTTGCCAATATCGCTAATGATTGCATGTTGCGTGAAACTGATTTTTTGGCCCGTTATGGCGGTGAGGAATTTGTTGCCTTACTGCCCTTTACCGATGTTGAAGGCGCTATTGGCATCGCCGAAAACATCCGTGCCAAAATCGAGGCGGCAGCAATACCGCACGCTTTCGCCAGCCAGGGTGACTGTGTTACCGTGAGTGTCGGTATCGCCACGCAGACAGGAGGAAATATTGATGCGCGTGAGCTGTTCAAATTTGCCGATGCTGAGTTATACAAAGCCAAGGCAAACGGACGCAATCGTTGCGAGGTCTATAAGCATAAATAGGGAGGATTACTCGCTCAGTCATCCAAAAGAGTAAGGAAGGTCTGATTTATTCAGAGGTTCCGTAATAACTCTTTTCTGTAGCCAGTTGCCCTCTATACAACAGTGATCCAGCTTGCATTTTTTTTAGGCACCATTTTGCCAATCTCACAAGCCTGTGGAGCGACTTTAACAAAATCCTCGACAGCATCCTGCATCACGGCAACCAGTAATCCTCCGCTGGTTTGTGGATCGCATAAAATATGTTTTTGTTGCTCGCTAAGAGTAGATATATGATGCCCATAACTGTCAAAATTGCGGCTGCCACCTCCCGGAATACAGCCCATGCGGCGATATTCCTCCACTGCCGGATCCAGTAAGGGAATCCGTTCAAAATCCACTTGCGCAGCAACATTACTACCCTGGCAGACTTCCAGCAGATGCCCTAACAAGCCAAAACCTGTGACATCCGTCATCGCTGTAACAGATGGTAGCCGCCCCAGCCGTTCACCAATTTTATTCAGTTTAATCATGCTGTTTATGGCGATGTCCTCGTGCTCGGCTTTGAGTTTTTTTTGTTTTTGGGCCGTGCATAAAATACCCACACCCAGAGGTTTGGTTAAATAAAGGACGCAACCCGCCCTGGCTCGATTATTCTGTTTTAAATAATCTATCTTAATTCTGCCCGTAGCAGCCAGGCCAAAGATAGGCTCGGAGGCATCGATGCTGTGCCCGCCAGCCAAAATAATCCCGGCATCTTTACAGGCCTGACGCCCCCCATCAACTACCCTTGCAGCAATATCTGCATCCAGTTTTGCAATAGGCCAGCCTAATATTGCAATCGCCATCATTGGCGACGCCCCCATGGCGTAGACATCACTCAGGGCATTGGTCGCGGCTATCTGTCCGAAGGTAAAAGGATCATCGACAATCGGCATGAAAAAATCAGTAGTACTGATAATGGCCTCTCCGTTGCCCAGATCGTAAACAGCAGCATCATCCTTCGATTCGGTACCTACCAGTAAGTATTTATCGGCAGTAAATTCTACCTGTCCCTGGAGAATACTGTCTAACATCGAAGGCGAAATTTTGCAGCCACAGCCTGCGCCGTGACTATATTCGGTTAGTTTTATTTGGGATGTCATAAGTTATTGACTCAAGTTTATCTTAGCCAGGTAGGCTTTTTTCATTGCAGCCTCAAACTCAATATTGGATGCATACTCGTAACCAAATACCGGTTTCCACAACCGATGGTTCTCCATACAGAGATAAAAGAATACATCACTTTTCCAGCTTGCGGGGAAACTGTTATATACATGCGAAAAAAGGGAGAGCTTGATCTTAACCGGATAAGACTGTTTACCGGCGGTATCGACCATAGGCATTTTTAAAATTTGAGTGGGTATCGCTCGTTTTCGAATCTCGCGTATCACTGATTTTATATAGGTGAGCGTACCCATCGATACCAGTGCCACTTCTTCTGGTTTAAATAACGAGCTGAGCTGTTCGACAACAAGCTGATAGTCTTGCTGCCATTGATCGTAATGTATGATCGGGTGAAAGTGGAAACCAACGAGATAACCCGCGTCTGCTACCCTGCGTGCTGCATCCAGGCGTTTATTCAGCGGTGCAGTACCGTGTTCTTCGAAATTAATCAGGGTAGGCGTATTCAATGACCAGGTGCAAATGATATTTTTTGGCGCATCCACGCGCAACAGATGACTGACATTAGCCGATTTGGTTTTCAACTCCAGAATAACATTGGGATTAGTCCAGGCAAAATCGATCACCGCATCCAGCACACCATGGCTATTGCCCCACATCAGCGAATCGGAAGATTGCCCGGTACCAATGTGGTAAGTCTTTTCCGCATCAAGCTCCAGGTGCTTTAGCTTATCCGCAAAACCTTTATCGAAACTAATCTGCTTGCCATCGAAGAAGGATTGAATGCTGCAATAACTACAGCCATAACCACAGTTATCAACCGCATCCAGGGTTTGCAGATTACAACACAGAGTACGTGGTGAAGCGACCGGACAGCGACCCAGACCCAAATTGATTTTTTCGATGGCACGGGGTTTGGACGCTGCACTGATTTTGGGTGTGCTGCCATCCACGGGGTATTGATTATCACTTTTTTTATACCCCTCCCAGATTGAATGTAACAGCCTCATGACCCGTTGTTTTCGAAATTTCGTTAATACCCTATGGCTTTTTTCTTCGGGCCAGACATCCTCAATAGACTCTGCGCCCCACATTTGGAAATCCAGCGCAATCTCACAGGCCATGCGAGAATCCTGAACGGAAAGACGTAATTCTTCCGCTCTTTCAGTGAGGAATATTTTTGCTTTCGTTTGGAGTAACTGAAACAGGGGTTGATCTGAAATAGAGGAAATATAAGCAGTCATGTTCATTTATAATGATTAGATCAGAGGCTCCTTGAATATTAAAGGTATTTGACTGGATTAAAGGGTAGCGCCCCTTTATTCTAAGGTATAAAGAAAGTCGCTCGGCCCCAAGAAAGAGTCGCTTGCCTTACAGAAAACTATCTGCCATACAGACATTCTATATCGGTAATATTGAAGTAAACCGGTTTGGGGGAATTGGCTGATTCTATGATTTGGAGAGATAAAGGCACATGCCACTAGATGCAAACAATGACCACAACGATGGTCTGAGGTCGGACGAGAACAATCCGACTGGCGCTGCCCTTGTTATCGGCGGTGGCATCGCGGGTATGCAGGCCTCGCTTGATCTTGCCAACACCGGTTACAAGGTTTTCATGGTCGAAAAGAACTCGGCCATCGGCGGCAACATGGCGCGTCTGGACAAAACATTTCCGTCCAACGATTGCGCCATGTGCACGATCTCGCCCCGTCTGGTTGATTCGGAGCAACATCTGGACGTGGAAGTCCTGACTAATAGCGAAGTGGTCAAGGTGACGGGAGAAGCCGGAAACTTTACCGCAACCCTGCACACGAAGCCACGGTTTATCGATGCCGATAAATGCACCGCCTGCGGCAAGTGCGCCGAAGTCTGCCCGGTGCCGAGTGAAAATGATTTTGACGGCTTACTGGTCACACGCCGCGCAGCCTACCAGCTGTATCCGCAAGGCGCACCCAATGCGTTCGCTATCGACAAGCGTGGTGTCGCACCTTGCCGTGATGCCTGTCCCGCCGGGCAGCGTGCACAGGGCTACATCGCCATGATCGCCGAAGGACGCGTTGAAGAGGCCTATCGTTCCATCAAACGAGACAACCCCTTCCCCGGTATTTGCGGTCGCATCTGTAACGCGCGTTGCGAGCTTGCGTGCAGCCGTGGCAAGGTCGATGAGCCGGTCAATATCCGCAGCCTGAAGCGCTATGTCACCGATATCATGATGCGCAGGGAACGAGTCGCCCCGCAAAAGGCTGAACGCCTGTATGACGAGAAAATCGCCATTATCGGTGCTGGCCCCTGTGGTCTGACTGCGGCGCAGGATCTCACCCTGGCAGGCTACCAGGTGACCGTGTTTGATGCCCTGCCGGTGGCCGGCGGCATGCTGCGCGTCGGTGTCCCCGAATATCGTCTGCCTGTAGACATCATCGAACGTGAAGTCGCCGACATTATCGATCTGGGCGTGGACTTGCGTCTGAATACGACGGTCGACAATCTGGATGACCTTCTGAATAACGGATACAGGTCCGTGCTGATCTCCGTGGGCGCCCATGAAGGGGTCAAGTTGAATGTCCCTGGCAACGATTTGCAGGGCGTTTTGATTAACACCGATTTCTTGCGTGATGTCCGCATGTGGGAGCGCGATAAGCAAGCCATGGTCAGTGCCGGCAAATCAGACCCTGCCACCTCTGTCAGGGGCAAGCGGGTGGTGGTGATTGGTGGCGGTGATGTCGCGGTCGATGTGGCTCGATCATCCATGCGGCTTGGTGCTGCGAGCGTAGACATGGCCGTGCGCGGCAGCAGTGGCCGGATGCCGGCTTCTGATCATGAGATTGAAGCTGCCCATGAAGAGGGCATCACGATGCATGTGAGCCTTAATTTTCTGCGCATCCACGATGATGGCAATGGCAATGCTACCGGCCTGGAAGTCCAGGACGTGGAGCGTTTTGAGACCAACGATGAGGGCCGCAAAATTGCCGTCATCAAGGAAAATTCCGAACACGTGCTTCACGCCGACGTGATTATCTTCTCGGTTGGACAGAAAGCCGGCCTGGCGTTTATCCCCGAGGATGCCGGTGTCAGGCTCACCGCCTGGGGCGAAGTCGATGTGCTTAGCCACTCTACTTATGCCACCGACAGGCCTGGCGTGTTTGCCGCCGGTGATGCAGTAACGGGCACCGCCTTCGTGATCGATGCCGTGGCCAGTGGCCACAAGGTTGCCACCGCCATGCAGCATTACCTGCGTGGCGAAGATATGGAGGTCGCTGAGCCGGAACACCCCATCGCGACTTTTACCCAGGAGGAGCTCGATGCCCGCGTTTTGAAAGGCGAGCTGGTCCCGACCCCGCGCGTGAAGTTCTCCACCTTGTCTGTCGAGGACAGAATCGGCAACTTTATCGAAGTTGATCAGGTATATACTGACGAGGAAGCCATGGCTGAGGCAGCACGCTGCCTCAACTGCGGTATCTGCTCGGAATGCCTGGCCTGTGAAGATGCCTGTGAAATAGGAGCTATCGACATGGACGGGATGGCAAAGACCTATGAGGTCAAGGTCGGCGCCGTGATCATGGCGCCGGGCTACAGGCTCTACGACGCCGGGCACTCTGAAGAGTTCGGTCTGGGTCGTTACCCCAACGTGCTGACATCGATTCAATACGAACGCCTGTTATCGGCCTCCGGCCCGACCAATGGCAAGGTGCTGCGTCCGTCGGACAAGCAACGGCCAAAGCGCATAGCCTGGTTACAGTGCATCGGCTCGCGCGATGCCAACCATGACTACTGCTCATCTGTATGCTGCATGTACGCCACCAAACAGGTCACCATGACAAAGGGCCACTGGCCTGACATCGACCTGGAAATATTCATCATGGACCTGCGCTCCTTTGGTAAGGGCTATGAGGCCTATTACAAAAATGCGCGTGACAATTTGAAGGTTCGTTACACCCGCAGCCGTGTCTCCAAGATCATCGAAGACCCCGTTACGAAAAACCTGGTGCTGCGCTACATGGATCGCGGCGAAAGCGCAAAGGGTGAAACCAACGAACGTATTCGCGAAGAAATCTTCGACATGGTCGTGCTCTCCGTCGGTATGGAAATCGACGAGAGCACCAAAGAACTGGCCAGGCGTCTCAAGGTGGAAGTGGACGACTACGGTTTTTGCAAGACCATACAGTACGATCCCTTGCAGACCAGCCGCGCAGGCTTTTATGCCGTTGGCCCATTTCGCGAGCCAAAAGATATTCCTGAGTCTCTGCTGGAAGCAAGTGGCGCAGCCGCTCAGGCCGGGGCCATGCTGCGCAAGTCGCGTGGCACCCTGACCCGTGAAGCCGTGTTCCCGCCCGAGCGGGATATCGCATCGGAAAATCCCAGGGTCGCCGTCTTTGTGTGTCATTGCGGCACCAACATTGGCGGCTATCTGGATGTTCCAAAGGTAGCCGAGTACGCCAGGGGCCTGCCTGGTGTTATTTATTCGGAAGACCCCATGTATGCCTGCTCCCAGGACAGCGTGGCCCATATCACCGAGAAGGTAAAAGAAATGGGTGCCAACCGTGTGGTAATTGCGAGCTGTTCGCCGCTGACCCATGAACCGGTCTTCCGCAAGGCCCTGCGCTCCGCCGGGCTGAACGCCTATCTGCTCGATATGGCCAACATCCGCAACCAGTGCTCCTGGGTGCATTCCCACGACTGGGATGCGGCGACCGCAAAGGCCAGGGACCTGGTTCGCATGTCTATTGCGCGGGCTACCAACCTGCAATCGCTGACCACCAGTGAAATGCCGGTCCAGCGCGGCGCCCTCGTCATCGGTGGTGGCGCCGCCGGCATGGAAGCCGCAATCACGCTCGCCGATCAGGGCTTCCCGGTTGACCTGGTGGAACGCGACAGTGAGCTGGGCGGTGCGCTTCGTCACCTGTATTACGATCTGGAAAACCTCGGCATAGAAGCAGCCCTGCCTCCGGAGGGTTCTGATGAATTTCTCGGCCCACAGGACTATCTGAAAAAACTGATTGCCAAAGTTGAAGACCACCCATCCATCAGCCTGCACCTGAATGCGGAAGTAGCGGATGCGCAAGGCTTCATGGGCAACTTTACCTCGACCCTTGCCTACGCAGATCGTCAGGAACGTATCGAGATCAGCCACGGCGCGACGATAGTCTGCATTGGTGGTGTCGAATACCGCGGTGGAGAATATGCCTATGGCACCGATCCACGGATCACCACGCAGCAGCAGTTCGAAGGCCTGCTGGCCGAACTCGAAAACGGCGTTGGCGAAACTCCGAATAACATCGTGATGATCCAGTGCGTCGGACCGGCGGATAAATATTGTGGCCGTATCTGCTGCACCAGCGCCTTGAAAAACGCATTGACCCTGAAGCGATTGAACCCTCTGGCTCAGATCACCGTGATCTACAAGGACATCCGCACCTACGGCTTCAAAGAGCGCATCTACACCCAGGCCCGCGAGGCCGGTGTCCTGTTCTTGCGCTACGAAGACGACCGCAAAGCCGAAGTCACAGTCGGTGCCGATGGTGCTCTAAACGTCAGAGTGTGGGAAGAAATTCTCGGCAAACAAATGGACCTCAAGCCCGATATGGTGGTTCTCAGTATGCCGGTCGTTCCTTCACCCGGCGCAGAAAATCTGGCCAACAAATTGAAAGTCTCGCAAGATGCCAACGGTTTCTTCCTGGAAGCTCACGTCAAGTTGCGTCCGGTGGACTTCCTCGCCGATGGCGTGTTCATGGCGGGTCTCGCACACTATCCCAAACTGTTGCAGGAATCCATCATTCAGGCCAAGGCGGCGGCTGCGCGCGCGGCAACCATCCTCTCGCGTGACACCCTGACTACCGGTGGGCCGGTGGCCGAGGTCAACAGGGAAATGTGCGTTGCCTGTCTGACCTGTATTCGCAGTTGCGTCTTTGGCGCACCACGGATTTCCAGCGACGCGAAAGGTGTCGGCGGCATCCTCGGTGCGGCCTATATTGAAACTGCACTGTGTCAGGGCTGTGGTCTGTGCATCGCATCCTGCCCGGCTGGTGCTATCGAGTTGAAGCACTACACGGAAAACCAGATCGGCGCCAAGCTCGATGCCCTGTTTGAAAAGGCGTATGTATAAATGAGGACCGAAGAGAAAACCTTTGAGCCGGAAGTCGTGGCCTTTTGCTGCCGCCACTGTGCCTATTCAGCCGCCGATCTGGCGGGCGGTGGCCGCATGAATTATCCATCGTCCATCAAGATTATCGAAATGCCGTGCACCGGCCGCGTTAATGTACTGGAAATTCTTCACGCTCTGGAAAAGGGTGCGGACGGAGTTGCGGTTGCAGGATGTCTGCCCGGTACCTGTCACTACATCAAGGGAAACACCCTGGCGAAACAACGCGTCGACCATGTCATGGAATTACTCAAGACCATCGGCCTGGAAGAGCAACGCGCTCGCATGATCAATATCTCTGCAGCCATGGGGGCGCAGTTCGTTACCGAAGTGACCGATTTTGTCGAAACTATCAAAGCGCTGGGGCCTTCTCCGTTATCGGGAGAAACCAGCAATACCCGGAAAGAGAGCCAATCATGATTGTCGCCGAACAGAAACCGCTTGATGAAATCAAGTCCATGCTCAAGGGTTGCAAGAAAGTCCTGGCCGTTGGCTGTGGCACCTGCGTGACGGTGTGCTTTGCCGGTGGCAAACAGGAAGTCGGCATCCTGTCGGCTTCCCTGCGTATGTCCACCGATCTGGATGGTGAAGCCATCAGCATCGATGAAACCATTGTCCAGCGCCAGTGTGAGGAAGAATACAACGCCCCGCTGGAAGCTGATCTGGAGCAGTACGACGCGATCCTGTCACTGGGTTGTGGCGTCGGGGTTCAGTCCCTCGCCCAGCAATTCCCCGGCAAGCGCATCCTGCCAGCGCTCAACACCAAGTTTATGGGCTATCCATCCGAACAGGGTGTGTGGGAAGAACGCTGTCAGGGCTGCGGCAATTGCGTGCTTCATCTTACCGGCGGTATCTGCCCGGTCAGCCGCTGCCCCAAGTCCCTGTTCAATGGCCCCTGTGGCGGATCGCAGTCCGGTATCTGCGAAGTGGATCAGGAAACCGAATGTGCATGGCACCTCATTTGTGAGAACCAGATCAGGCTGGGCCTGTTCGAAGAAATGATGAAAATCCAGCCCGCCAAGGACTGGTCCTCGGCCCGTGATGGCGGTCATCGCAAGATTGTACGCGAGGATGTTCGCATCCCGGATGTTGAGAAAGCCTAGGACAGAGGATACGACTATGAATATGATGAATTTCCCCGCTTTCACTATGCCCGAAAACACCAACACGCCACCCATCGCCGAGCGTTGTGACAGTAATCTGGCCCGCGTACTGGCTTCTGGCGAATTTGCCGTAACCGGCGAAGTCGGACCGCCAAAGGGACACGATGCGGAAGTGGTCCGTACCAAGACCCGCCTGTTGCTCGATTGTGTGGACGCGGCCAACGTGACCGACAACCAGGCCGCCGTGGTGCGCATGAGCTCTATCGCTGCCGGCCTGATCATGATGGAAGAGGGCCTGGAGCCGATCATCCAGATGACCTGTCGTGATCGCAACCGTCTCGCGATGCAATCCGATCTGCTGGGGGCCTATGCGCTCGGCCTCAAAAATTTATTATGCCTGTCGGGTGACCACCAGAGCTGCGGTAACCACCCCGGCGCCAAGAACGTCCACGACATCGACTCCATGCAGTTTCTGCGCATGATGAAAGAGATGCGCGACGAAAATAAATTCCAGTGTGGTGAAGAAATCGCGGGCGGTGGCCCGCGCTTCCTGATCGGTGGCGCAGCCAACCCGTTTGCCGACCCGGCGGAATGGCGGCCCTATCGTCTGGCAAAGAAAGCCATCGCCGGGGCGGACTTCGTTCAGACCCAACTGGTCTATGACATGGAGCGCTTTCGCGAATACATGAAGCGCGTGGTCGACATGGGCGTGGCCGAACAGATCAAGATCATCGCCGGTGTTGGCCCTTTGAAGAGTACCGGTATGGCAAAGTTCATGCGCGACCGTATTCCGGGCATGAGCGTCCCCGACGCGATTATCGATCGTATGGCCGGTGCGGTCGAAGGCATCGATACGGACAAGAAGCCGGAGCGCGCCACCGCATGGAAGGCCGAAGGCATCAAAATTTGCATCGAACAGGTACAGGAAATCCGCGAGATCGACGGCGTCGCCGGTGTCCATATCATGGGCATCGAGTGGGAAGAGGCGATTCGCCCCATCGCCGAGGGTGCGGGCCTGCTACCGCGTCCGATCATCAAGGTATGATTTGATACAGTGAGAACCGATATGGCGAATGCGCAGGCACAAAGTACGAATAGTCCCTGCCCCCTGGCAATGAGCAGCCCCTTGCCGCTGTCTGAAGTCGTCCGTGAGGCAACCGGGGACAATGTCTTCAAATGCTACCAGTGCATCAAGTGCACCAGCGGCTGTCCCCTGGCCGATCAGTTCGATCTCACTCCCAACCAGGTCATGCGCAGCGTACAATTGAACGACCTGGCTGTTCTGCAAAGCAGGTCCATCTGGTTGTGTGCGTCGTGCCATACCTGCACCACGCGTTGTCCGCAGCAAATCGATGTGACCGGGGTAATGGATGCGCTGCGAATCGAATCGCGCAAGCGCGGCGTGAAACCGGCGGTAGCGGAAATCGCCAAATTCAATGATATTTTCATGCGTAGCGTGAAAATATTCGGTCGCGTCTACGAGCTGGGGCTAATGGCAAGCTTTAACATGGCGCTGCTCCAGCCGTTGCGTGATTTAAAGCTCGGCAGGCGCATGTTTGCCAGGGGTAAGTTGAGTATCTGGCCGCACTTTGGCAAGGCCAGGGCCAATGCAACGAAGCTCCCCCATAATCCAAAAGCCATCGGCTACTACCCAGGTTGCTCGCTCAGTTCGACTTCCGTCGAATACGGCAAATCGGTCAAAAACATTGCCAGCGCCATGGATATCGAATTGATCGAACCTGAAAACTGGAGCTGTTGTGGCGCGAGCGCGGCGCACGCAACCGATCCCAAAGCTGCGAATGTTTTGCCCATGAGCTCGGTAGCCAGGATCGAGCAGATGGGCCTCGACACCGTGACCTCGCCGTGCAGTGCCTGTTTCTCGCGCCTCAAACATGCCGAGCACTCGGTCACCAGCAACGAGGCGGTGAGCAAGGAAGTCAGCGATGCGCTAGGTTATGAGTATAAAGGCACGGTAAAGGTCCAGCATCTGCTGGACGTGATCGTCGATCGCGCCGGTCTGGATGAAGTCAGGAAACGTGTCAGCAATCCGCTCAAGGGCCTCAAACTTGCCTGTTACTACGGCTGCCTGATCACCCGGCCCACCGGTGTTACCGGAGCCGACAACCCTGAATACCCGCAGAAGATGGATCGGCTGGTCAGGACACTGGGCGCAGAAACCGTGGACTGGTCGCGCAAGACCGAATGCTGCGGCGGCTCACTGGGGATCAACCAGACAAAGGTCGCGGTCAAAATGATGCAGCGTATCATGGACGACGCGAAAGCCTGCGGCGCCGAAGCCATCGTCACCATGTGCCCGATCTGCCACCTCAACCTGGACTCCCGTCAGGGCGCCATGGGCTACCAGGAGGCCGAAGAAATCCCCATCTTCCAGGCCACCCAGCTCATGTCGCTGGCATTCGGGCAGGGCGAAGACAAGGCCGCAATCAAGCACAACTTGACCGATCCGAAGCCTTATCTACGAGAGAAGGGCGTCTTGATCTGAAAACCGGGAAGGATTACCCGCTCAGGCATCCTGTTTTATTACGGTGAGTAGACCTGAAATATCGGGTAATACCAAATCTGCAATTCCCTCCAGGTCGGCCCGGGTGCTGGCGCCGGTGAGGACCCCGACACAAAGACCTGCATGGGCATTTTTTCCCATTTCGATATCGTGGCGATTGTCGCCGACGACGATCACTTCGGCAGGTTCGAGCGACATTGCCTGGCAAAATGCCAGTACCATGCCGGCGTCTGGTTTGACCCCATGGCCACTGTCGTAGCCGCAGAGGAAATCGAAAGCGGAAACCACGTCGAATGATTGCAGTGTATTATGGATGCCCTGGTAGCTATCGCTGGTTGCAACGCCGAGCTTGAGCCCGGCCAGTTTAAGTTTCTGCAGCGTAGTTTTGAGGCCATTGACCGGGGTCGAATGCAGCGCACCCTGCTGCTGGAATATATGGTTTAATCGGGCACAGATAGCCTCGACCTGTACATTTTTTTTGCCACCGCGTAATTGTTCGGCCCAGGCGATGCCGATTTCGCGATTAGTCCCGGCAGCTAGCAGCGAGCCACCGATAACGCGCCCGGTATCCAGGTCGTATCCGTGCTGAGCCAGCAGTTCGTCGGCCAGTTTTTGATCGTTGTCGCTGAATTCGAGCGCGGCGAATCGATAAACCGGTAACCAGGTCGAGTGGAAATCGATCAGGGTTCCATCCTTGTCGAAAACGATGCCCTTGTATTTCATGGGTAATTTCTATTTCTCATGAACAGGCCTAGCATAGAATTTTTGCCCGCTCGGGGTCATAAGCCGCCCCTTTGATTAGCGAAGCAGAGCTACGTTTGCCAAATGCCTCGATCTCGAAGTCACCTGACCGGAGCAATTCCACTGGAAGATACCCGAGCACCAGGCTGTTTCCGATGGAATATCCGAAGTTTCCGCTAGTGGTCTGCGAAACCACTCGACCATCGGCAAAGATGGCCTCGCCGCCAAACACCGGCAGAGGATCGTCTAAAACCAGGCAGGCGAGTTTTTGCTGAACGCCATCTTGCCTGATTTTGGCCAGCGCCTGGGCGCCGATAAAATCGCCCTTGTCCCAGTCGATAAGAAACTGCAGCCCGGCTTCAAAGGGATTGTAATCGGGGGTGATATCGACGCCCCACGCGAGATAGCGCTTTTCCAGTCGCAGAGAGTCGATCGCCCGGTAGCCAATATTGATAATGCCAAATTCTTCGCCGGCCTGTTGCAGTAGCTCGTAGACATACTGTAGGTATTCCGACGGGATGTAGAGCTCCCATCCGAGCTCGCCGATATAGGTGACCCGGTAGGCAAGCGCCGGTGCATATCCAATTCTGATATCCCTGGTGGCCATAAACGGAAAGGCATCGTGGCTCAGGTCTTCGTCGCAAACCTTCTGCAATACCTGGCGCGCGAGTGGGCCAGCGAGGTTTATCACACCATGCGCCGAGGTAATATCGCGTACCGTCACCTGGCCGGATTGGCTGGAATTGCCCTGTCGATCGAGGTAGCTGATCAGCTGAGTGTCGATCCAGTGGCGGTCACGCACACCCAAACCGGAACCAGTGATCAGCCAAAAGCAGTCCTCCGAACGCCGGATGATGGTGACATCGGCCTCGATGCCGCCACGTTGATTGCACAGTTGCGTATAGGTGGCCCCGCCTGGTTGCTTGTCGACATTGGCCACCGCGAGATATTGTAAAAACTCGCAGGCCCGGGGTCCGCTGATCTCGAATTTGGTGAACGAGGACATATCGATGAGGACCACGCCTTCGCGTGCGGCCAGATGCTCGCGGCCAACGGTAATGTCCTGCTGTGGCCGGTCGAACCCGAGGACGTCCTGCTGCGGGATATCACCCTGGGCGAACCAGTTGGCTCGCTCCCAGCCGAACTTCGATCCGAATACGGCGCCCTGATCTTTCAGGGTTTGATACAGCGGACTACGGCGCACGCCACGGGCCGATTCCAGTTCCTCTCCCGGCCAGTGGATGGCGTAGTACTTGCTATAGCTTTCGACCGCCCGGTCATGCAGAAACCGCTGACCGGCGTGCAGGGGCCCGAAGCGGCGGATGTCAAATGGCCACAGATCGAGCCCAGGGTCGCCTTCGAGAATCCAGTTCGCTACTGCCTTGCCAGCCCCACCCGATGCGGCGATACCGGAAGTGAATGCGCAAGCGGCAAAAAAATTGCTCAAGCCCGGAACGGGTCCCATGATGGGTTCTCCGTCGGGTGAGATGGGTATGGGGCCGTTGACGATAGTACGCATACCGAGTTCGGCGAGGATGGGGATACGTCGCATCGCCGGTTCGAAAAACTCTGCCAGGCGGTCCATATCGCCATCAAACAGATGACGCTCATTTTCCCACGGGAAACCTTCCTTAGGATTGACGGTATTGGTTTGCCTTTCCCACCCGCCGATAGCCAGGGCACCCGGTTCCGGTTTGGCATAGAATCCACCGTCCGGATCGCGTAGCGCCGGTAGGCCAGCAGGAATCTGGTCGGATTTCTCGGTCACCAGGTATTGATGCTCGACCACACCGGCAGGTATTTCTACGCCCGCCATCCAGCCAATCTGGCGCGCCCAGAGTCCCGCGGCATTGACCACAGTTTCTACTTCAATGCTGCCCTGATCGGTCACTACATGGGTGATGCGATCACCGTCGCGCAGCAGGTCTTTTGCCATCACGCCTTCGAAGATCTGGCCTCCGTTGGCCCGGATGCCTTTAGCATAAGCCTGGGTCAGACTATTCGGGTCGATGTACCCGTCCTCCGGGATAAAAGCCGCACCGACCAGATCATCGATTTCGATGAGTGGGTATAAGTCACGCGCCTCGCTCGGCGTTAACAGGTTCATCTCAAACCCAACTGCCTGTGCGGCGGAATAGGACTTGAGCAATTCCTTCCAGCGGTTTTCACTTTGTGCAAGCCTGAGGCTTCCCACTTTGCGCCAGTCGGGATCCTGGCCGGTTTCTGCGGCCAGAGTGTCGAACAGTTTCACGCTATCGCTCATCAGGCTCATCAGGTTTTGCTGCGAGCGGAATTGCCCGACCAGCCCGGCCGCGTGCCAGGTAGCGCCCTCGGTCAGATGTGACTTTTCAAGCAGCACGACATCCTCCTCGCCGGATCGGGTCAGGTGAAAAGCAATGCTGGTGCCAATCACACCGCCACCGATGATGACGATGCGTGCGCTGGTCGGAAATGTTGCCGTCATGGTTCAGTCCTGGTGGGTAGATTTCGTTCGTTTACTGGTGCTTGCGTCGACGGCGATTTGGACGCCGTTCTCTCACTTCCGTGTTACCACCAATTTTAAAACGTTCCCAGCCTTCCTGAAGCATGGCGTCACCTGCGACCAGTCCTTCGAACCCGGCGCGGACGCGTGTATCGACAGCAAGATCGAATGCAGCGGTGTTTGGCCTGGAAAGGATATCAAAAGCCTTGTTTAAGGCGCGCTGATGAATAGTGGAAGAGCCCTCCTGCTGCCATAGTTCACGCAGTTTTCTGTCTGCCAGTTGGGGCATGAAGGTTGCCGTGTGCATACGTTCAAGCGTTGCGGGGTTTGCCGCAAACATCCCCGCTGGGCCGGTATCCTTGATCTCTTGCAGCGAGGCGCTGGCTTTCGAAAATCCAAACCCGCCGCGTACACATTTGAGCATTTGAGCGATTTCATTGTCGATAGTGGCCTGGCCAAAATCAAACGTCATCAACGCGTCCTGTAGACCGCCCATAACGATGAAATCGACCCCGGACAAGGCCCCCATCAATGGCGACATGCCTTTTTCGAAACCTGCCTGGGCATCGGCGACTTTGGAATTGGTCAAACCCAGATAGCCGCCGGCCGGTACATGATAAAAACGAGCCATCTGACACACCGCAGAATTCATCATGCCGACCTCGATCGCACCCGGTGCATAGGCGCCATCGCGCATATCAGCGAAGACAGGCAGAAAATTATAAATTTGCGCCGTTCCCGCTTTGGACATTTGCGCCAGTATCGCCGCTGCAAGCCACTCTGCGTTCATAATAACCAGCATACCCGGTAGCGAGAGCGGCGTGCTCAGCCCACCCATCGGTGCGATAGTGCCGTAAGCGGTAATACCCTTTTCAGCAAAGTACATCAGCGTATCCGTGCTGTCGAAATCCATGGTCAAGGGTGAAACGATGGAGCAATAACCGAAGTTGATGAAAGGGCGATCCCAGTAGGCCTGTTTCGATCCCGCAATGAGTTCACCTAGCTTGATGACCTGCTCTGCTTCCTGGATATTGTAAACCGAGGTCCGGCAGGGCTTGACGCAATTTTTCAGCGCCGTGTAAAAACGTGTCAGACTAAACTGGTCTTTGGGCGCATCGTCGGCGAGTGTCGAGATCGAGAATACGTCATAGCCTGGAAGCTCGTTGATCAGATGAGCTATGCGGGCAATATCATCGGATCTCGAACGGCGCGTCACCCCTGTCACAGGGTCGACGATATCCGGCGCCGAGCTTGCCGTGGCGATGACCGGAAGCTCGCGTGGGAAGGTGACATCGCAAGCAGGATCGCGCCCGCGCAGGGTGATCGTCGGGGGTATCAGGGCACGGAATTTCTCGACTATGGCCGAGGGTATGCGCACCAATTCTGTTTCATGATCGACCACCGCGCCGTGGTGCGCGAATCGATTCCTCGCTTTTTCATTGCGAACCAGGAGACCGACCTCCTCAAGGATTTCGAGAGAGGACTCGTGTACGTAGCGTATATCGTCGCTAGTCAGGTAGGTAAAGAAGTTCATCGCAGCTGTATCCGGGAGCTCGTCATTCGTGTGGGAACTTTAGGTAGCCCCGTAGCTTGCGTCAAACAATAAATGCTGTCATTATCTATAAGTAAATCTTATCCAAAAATGAGCGCTTGCGACGTCCACGGCTCAATATTCTACGAACCTTCGAGGCCGCTGGTCGCTACTTAAGTTTTTCCCTGGCCGCAGACGATCTCAAGGTGTCACAGGCCGCAGTCAGCCAGCAGATGCGTCAGTTGGAGGCCTATCTGAAAACCCCCCTGTTTGTCAGGCATCACCGCCGGTTATCCCTGACCAGTACCGGCCAGGCCTACCTGGAAGCCGTACACGAAGCACTGGATCGGCTCGATTCGGTTACCGATCGGTTGTTCCCGGGCAGACAAAATCAGACAGTGACTCTGCGTTGTACTTCGGTCGTTGCGATACTTTGGCTGGCGCCACAACTCGGATCCCTTCAAAAGCGCCATCCCAACATCGATCTGCGCATCAATACCCTCGATCAAGGCTATGACAATCAAAAATCCCCCACAACAGATCTGGAAATTTTCATCCAGGGGGAAGCTGCGATCGACCCCTATGCGCACAAACTTTTAACCTCGACAATAACGCCGGTATGCTCGCCAAAACTGTTTTCGAAACGTCAGCGACTATCCAAACCAGCTGAGGTGCTTACGCATGACCTGATCCATGTGCTTGGCTACGACGACGACTGGCACCGGTGGTTTCGCAGGTATCGGCTGGATGAAATTGACATACCGCGTGGATTATCCGTTGACGGATCGTTGATCGCTATCGAGGCCGCGCAGCGTGGTGATGGCATTATGCTGGGCAGACGCCCATTTATTGACCGCTACCTGCAATCTGGAGAGTTGGTAGAGGTATTTGAAAAGCCATTCCACCTCTATGCGAATTACTATTTACGGCGACCACCCCGCTCTACCGTCCGC
>JADFMY010000023.1 GCA_022563685.1 Pseudomonadota bacterium
ACTGCCTTGCCAGGAATTTTCCCAAAAACCGCCCTAGAGGTCGTTTCTATTAATGGCGAAAGAGTCGCTATCCTCCTCAACTTTCCCCCGCAAAATTAAAACCCGCCCTGGAGGAAATCGAGACAATAATCAGAGAGTTTAGAAAACAGTGACGCAGAGACCAAAACGGCCTTAGCCGCCAAACCGCGCCGCCTCACTCAAAGCGGATGCAATCCTCCCCTAAAACCGCTTCAACCTCCTCGATGACCGCGTCAGACGGCGATACTTTCATTTCAGATTCAACCGTCCTTATTTTCTTTTTGCCGTCGGGAAAAATAAAATGCAGGACCAGTTGGTTCGACCCCTTATGTCCGGCAAGAATGTCTCTGATCTCGACAAGAGTGTTCCTCTCAAGCCCCGGCGTCCTTATTTGAATATGCAGTTTTCCCTTCCAGTTAGCCTGGGTGAACTGGTTCGGTCCAACCCAGCCGCCCTGGCCGTGACGCAGTGGGTAATTCAATCCCAGGGCGTTCTGATTTTTTTTGGGTCCACCATTGGGGCTGTCCGCAGGCCAGCGATATACCTTATAGCCGCAGGCGACGATGCAGTAATCGCAACAGGTCGTGATTACATCGGCGTTTGGCGGTGGCAGGGGTACCTGGTCTTCTGGTATGTATATTGGCTTGGAGTCAGATGCTTTGTTTGACATTTCAGTACCCCTCTTAGGCTTTCAAATTATCGTAGCGTCCGTAGATCAGACCCAACATGCCGACTGCATAGATATCGTCGCCATCCAGCTCCATCAGTACCTGGGGCAGGCTCTCAGTAGCGTGGCCACTGATAATCATGCCGTGTCGTGTAAGATCGAACGTGGTCTGGTGCAGGGGACACATGCCAAGAACGCTGTGCTCCGGCTTAAAGACCCCTTTCAAATCTCCGCCCATATGGGTGCAAACGGTATTGAAGGCGACCACATCCTCCCCCGGGCCGAGGCCACCGCCGCCCTTTTCGATCAACTTCACCAGCATGGAGCCGGAATTGCCACCCTTGTCCGGATAATTGAATGTTACCGGCACCCCGGTTTTAAGCTGGCTCAGTTTCCCGATCAGCATGCGGGGATAACGAGCCACTGTCGCCGCTATCGCTCTGCCTTCGAATCCAGGGATGTTGGAGAGCAGAACGGTACCCACTACTGTGGCGGTACTGCGGAACAGAAACGCCCGGCGGGTCATTAAGCAACCGCCTTTGCGGTTGTATTTATCTTTAATTTTTTGCTTGAGCATGTGAATTCTCTCCTCAGTTCTTTCCAATCGAGTTCAGGTAGATATCCATCCCGATGCGTTTCGCCTGGGCCTGGGTGAGGGTCGGAACATCCGGCATCACACCGTAGGAGGGCACTTCCGGGACCGCCATCTTGATCTCTTCGCCGCTGATCTCTTCCAGAAAGACCACCAGGGCCTCCTTTTCTTCATCGCTGAGATCCAGAGGTTTGAGAATAGGCGTTTTGTTGTTGTAGCCGTGGGTACCGTCGGTAAACTCGTTGTCCCCACCACCTTCGTTGTAAAAGTCGATGACTTCTTCCAGGGTGAAGAACTGCCCGGCGTGCATGTAGGGCGCGGTGTAAATAAGATAACGCAACGGCTGGGTGCGGAACTTGCCGGCATCCTTCAGGCGCTTGCTGGTGTAATACAGGCCAGCATCGTCTTTCCATTCACGATAGTACTTCTCATATACGCCCTTGGCGTAGTTCTCCCAGCGGTAGGATATGGTGTTGAGGCCCATCTCTTCGAACTCGATTGGGCGGGGCGTGCCGAGGTTGTAGTACTTCTCGTCGGAAAGCATGGGTCCGTTGTGGCATTCGATGCAGTTGGCCTTGCCGGTGAAAAGCTTCATGCCCTTGACCGCTGTTTCCGAGAGTGCGCTCTTGTCACCGTTGAGATAGCGGTCCAGAGGGCTGTCTTTCTGGGTCAGCGCACCTCGTTCGAAAGTGGCTATCAGCATCCAGGCATCTCCCAGCATCGGCAGGTCGGTCCCCATGATCTCCTTGAATTTCTCGACATAGTAAGGAGTCTGGCGCAACCTAGCCTCCATCACATCGTTTTCTCCATTTCCGGCCAACGCGCCCTTGTTAGCCGCCGGCGCCTGTTTCTCCAGGCTGCCGACACTGCCCTCCCAGAACAGCTTGCCCAGGTAGGCAGTGTTCACCGCAGTGTGGGTGTTGCGCCAGTGCACCGTACCGGGATAACCGCGGGAAATCGGGTCGTTAAACCCCCACCCCTGTTTCGGGTCGTGGCAGTCGCCGCAACTCAAAGAGGCATCGCCGGTAAGCTTGGGATCGAAAAACAGCAGCTTGCCCAGTTCGACCTTGGCCGCGGTGATGGGGTTGTCCGGCGGCGCCGGGATCGGCATTGGCAGCGGGGCCAGGGCCGGATCGGTATCCGGATCCCCTTCAGCCAGAACCTTGCCAGCCCCCGAAGCCACTAACAGGCAGGCAAACGGGATCGATAATATGGCCAGTCTCTTTCTAGTCTGTTTCATCATTTTCTCCACTGCACTTAGTTATGTGCTTCAAGCCAGTTCGGGATGGGCTCGTATTCCTGAGAAATCTTTATTTTCTCAACCGTCACCGGTGTGGTGCTGCTCAGGCTTTCGAGAAAAGCCACGAGATCTTTCTGCTCTTGTGCGCCGAGTCCGAGCGGCTGCAATACGTCGGCGAGCGGATCGTCCTTGCCGCCGCCCTGGTTGTAGAACTCCACCACGTCCTCCAGCGAGGTCAGCAGGCCATTGTGCATGTAGGGCGCGGTATATTTGAGTTCACGCAGGGTCGGCGTAATGAATTTGCCTACATCGGCGTAACGTTTGCTGACAAAGAAGAATCCAACGTCACGCCGCCAGTTTTCCGCATTGGGCACACCGTGATTAGTCAAGACTGCGCGGTAGGCGATATGACGCAGCGGGTCCTTGAAGACGTCCATATTCTCCGGCATTCCCGTATTGTGGGGCTCACCGTCAGAAAAGTAGGGGCCGTTATGGCAATTGATGCAACCTGCTTTACCTTCAAACAGGGTTTGCCCTTTTTTTGCTGCGTCGGATAGACTTCCGTTATCGAACGGCGCATCTTTGGAGACCAGGGTTTCAACAAAAGCCACCAGTGCCTTGCGTCCCTTGCCGGAACTGCATTCACCGTTGAAGTTTTCCTGACACATCTCGACGTAGACTGCATCTTGCTTCATGCGCTCATGCATGAGCCGCATGTCCAGATTCAACATCATGGTCTCGGTGATCTGGTCGCGTATCACATCGTTCATATTGGCGCCAATGTGGCCATCCCAGCCCCATCCCACCTCGGCAAAGTCAGCCTTGTAGACCGAATTCAGCAGCGTGGGCGCATTGCGAAAGTGGCGCGTACCGGGGTAAGCGTCGGACAGGGCCATGGGCTTGCCTTCCTTGCCCACCTGCCGGGTAAAACCCTGGGCAGGATCATGACAGGTAGCGCAGCTGATGGCGCCGTCACCCGACATGCGGGCGTCAAAGAACAGGCGCTTGCCCATCTCCACCAGAGACGCCCTGGGCGCCTTTCTCGCCGGCAGGGGTCCAATTGCGGCAAGCTGAGTCTCCGCTGCCTGAACCGTTTGTTGGGCTACACCTGTAATACTGTCCAGATAACCTCCGAAAACCACGGCTATGGCTGTGGATATCAAAATTGGGCGCCATAGGGATTTTGGCTTTTGTTGAATACTCATCAACTGTCCTCCAGGTTGAGTATCACTTTACGGAAAAAGTGAAGTTTGCTTCCGCCGTGCCTTTTGCCGACACAGTCAGTTTGGTTTTCTGAATTCCGAGGCGTGGATGCCAGACCGAGACTGTATATTCCCCCGGGGGAACATCGTCGAGGGTGTAAGTCCCGTCCTCGTTTACCACGACGGCATAGGGATTTTTCGGCGCCATGATGAAACCAAACATGAAATTGTGGGCCTCGCAGTTTATGGAGATAAACGGAGAGCGCCTGGGCTTCAGCTTTTTGTTGATGTCCCCGGGTTCGGGCTGGCCGAAGTTGAACAGGGTTCTTTTGACAACCCGCCCTTTTTCCACACCGATCATCTCGCGAGTATTGATATTGTGCAGCACCGAATCCGGATCACTGTGGCGAATAATAATGGGGCCTGGTTTGACCACCTGCGCCCAGGGCCGGAAGCGGCAGCCCTTTTGCAGGATTACGTAGTTACCGCCTTCTGGCGCGGTCCATTTTTTCCCTTTGGCTATTTTTTCGATGAAAACGAATGCATCGCGTAGCGCCCCGTCCTTGACATCTACCCATACAACCTCACGATAACCCGTGCCGTCTTCATCGCAAACTTCGGGATTCTTGGAGATGGTAATCTTCTCTACCGCGTCTATAGGCAGCGCTCCCTCAAAGGTGAGTTTGCCGCTGATTGAACCACCATCGGGCACTGTTCCTTCCACATAGGCCGCAGCAAGACCAGCGGTCGGTAAAATTGACCACAGGATTGTTCCGACCATCAGGGTACGCCAGGGTGTACTGATTTTCATGCGCCGTGCCTCCTTAACAATTTATTTTTTGTTTGTTATTACTATTTATTATTCTTGAATCTTTTGATACACGCTTACGGGCGTTCACGTATCTTGCTTAACTAGAGCTTTATACATCCGTAGCGAGTAGACACGCCCACTTTTTACACTTTTTATGAAGTGGAAGCATATAGCGCGCCACTTTATGTGATTTAATAAAAAACGTTAATAATCAATTAGATAGAACAGATAGTTAAAAAAACAATGAATATTTAAAGAGAAGTTCTTAGAACAGGTTGTTCAATGTTTGGGGAATTCTTTGAACAGGTTGTTCAATTTTGAGGAATTCTTTGAACAGATTGTTGGATCGCATCAAATATCGGTCCACGCGCAGCGGAGACGGTAGCGAACTACAGGAGGCAAGTCATTCTGATTATTTTTATTGTTGATTTTACGCCGTATTTTTCCGATATCAGCACAAAAAACGAGGCAAATCCTGTTTATTAACCCTGGTATTTAGCGAAATGGGCTTTATTTTTTACTATACTTACTGTTGGGTAATCAACGCGAAGATGGATATAGTGTATCCAAACTATTTATGAGAAGTTCACAAATCGGCAAACTTAAGGAAGGCCGGATTTCTACACATTTAATCCCTAATCGAAAAAAAATCTGGGTAAAAATTGAAAAAGAAAACTAAGATCAAAAACAAAGACTACGAAAAAGAATTAGCCAGTCTTCAGATCGAGCTGGTCAAGCTGCAGGAGTGGATCAAGGAGAAGGGTTTAAAGGTCGTTTGCCTCTTCGAAGGCCGTGACGCCGCCGGTAAGGGGGGCGTGATCAAGCGTATTACTCAAAGTCTCAATCCGCGGATCTGCCGGGTAGTTGCACTCGGCACACCCACCGAACGTGAAAAAACCCAGTGGTATTTTCAACGCTATGTAGCGCATCTGCCAGCAGCCGGCGAAATGGTATTGTTTGATCGCAGTTGGTATAACCGGGCAGGGGTGGAAAGAGTGATGAAGTTTTGCAGCGAAGACGAATATAGAGAATTCCTGCGCAGCTGTCCGGAATTCGAGCGCATGCTGGTTCGTTCCGGAATTTTACTCATCAAGTACTGGTTCTCGGTGAGCGACGATGAACAGGAACGGCGTTTTCAAGACCGCATAAAAGACCCGACTAAACGCTGGAAATTGAGCCCAATGGATCTGGAGTCACGCAAACTTTGGGTGGAGTATTCCAGAGCAAAGGATGATAATTTTGCGCATACCAATATCAAACAGGCACCCTGGTTCGTGGTGAATGCGGATATTAAAAAGCATGCCCGGCTCAATTGCATCAAACACCTGCTGAGCATGATTCCTTACGAAGATTTGACGCCGGAACCGATTAAACTAGCACCACGACAAAAAGCTAAAGGATACGTGCGGCCGCCTATTGGCGATCAAACCTTTATACCAGAACATCATTAATCATTACGGATAAAAAAAGCACTATATATGGCTAAAGCTACCAATACCCAGGAACTGCTTGCAGTAGTCACCGATAAGGTTGACGCGCAGCCCGACACCAAAACAGAAAATCAGGATAAACCCGTCGAGCCAGAATTCGATCTCGATTCCCCCGAATTCTTTCTGAATCGAGAGTTAACCTGGCTGGAATTTAATCGTCGGGTATTGCACGAAGCACAGGATGAACGGACACCGTTGTTAGAGCGGTTCAAGTTCGTGGGCATAGTCAGCTCAAACCTCGACGAATTTTTTATGAAACGGATTGGCGGCCTGAAGCAACAGGTGGGCGCCGGTGTCATGGACTTGACCGTGGACGGACGCAGACCAGCGGAACAAATAGAAGAATCCTGCCAGAAGGTACGAGAGATCGAAGCGCAAAAGGATAAGCTCGTCCCGCAACTCATTGAATTGCTGGCAAAAGAAGAGATTCAACTCACCACTTACGACGCACTGGACGACAGGGATAAAGAAACCATTCGGGATTACTACTTCGAGAATATATATCCGCTAGTGACACCGCAAGCAGTTGATTCAGCGCATCCTTTTCCTTTTATCTCCAACCTTTCTCTTAATCTGCTGGTGAGCTTGCGTCACCGTGATGGTGAAGAGGAACTTCGAGCACGGGTGAAAGTACCCACTGGTCCGGGCATTCCGCGCTTCCTGCAAGTACCGGGGTCGAACAGGTTCGTACCGCTGGAAAATGTGATGTCTAATAACCTCGATCTGTTGTTTCCGAAAATGCAAATCGATGCATGTGAATTGTTTCATGTGACGCGCAACGCAAATACCGCCCGTGCCGAAGATAGTGCCGATGACTTACTGGCCATAATTGAGTCCGAAGTACGCCATCGAAAGTTTGCACAGATTGTCCGTGTGGTTGTTCAGCACGATATGGATTCATTCCGTAGAGGCATGCTGGCCGCCGAGTTAGGCCTGGAAGATGCCGATGTGTTCGAGACCAGGGGTCTGATGGCGACCCGCGATCTAGTCGGTTTCAGCGAGCTGGAATTTCCTGCTTTGCACGATCCGCCTCATCACCCTATCGACCATCCCAAGCTGGTACATATGCCCAATATTTTTCACGCGGTGCGGGACAATGGCTCGATTCTGCTGCAACACCCATATGAATCATTTAGCACCTCAGTAGAGCGGTTTCTCAGAGAAGCCAGTGAGGACCCGAAGGTACGCGCTATAAAAATGACGCTTTACCGGACTTCGGGCGATACTAAAGTGGTCGATTATCTGATCGATGCGGCGCAAAATGGTAAGCAGGTAGCCGTGGTGGTAGAACTGAAAGCGCGGTTTGATGAGGCCGCTAATATTCGTTGGTCAAGTCGGATGGAAGAAGCCGGTATTCATGTTACCTATGGCGTGATGGATCTTAAGACTCATTGCAAGGTTATACTCGTAGTGCGCAACGACTACGACGGACTACGCCGATATGGTCATATCGGTACCGGAAATTACCACGCCGGAAACGCACGCGTGTATACCGATCTGGGACTGCTGACATGCGACCAAATCATTGGCCAGGACTTGACCGAGTTATTTAATTACCTGACTACGGGGTACACGCCAAAGCGAGATTACCGCAAGATTCTGCCTGCGCCCAAGCTGTTGAAGCGATCGTTGCTTGCCAAAATTCAGCGCGAGATCGATCAACATAGCAAAGAATCTCCCGGTTTAATCCAGTTCAAGATCAACGCACTCGAAGACGAAGATATCACCAAAGCGCTTTATCGGGCGTCTCAGGCGGGCGTGAAAATTGATCTGGTCGTGCGTGACACCTGTCGCCTGCGCCCCGGCATTCCGAAACTATCCGATAACATACGGGTCATCAGTGTGATCGGCCGATTCCTGGAACACAGTCGTATCTATTATTTCAAAAACCAGGGTAACCCCGAGTACTACATCGGGTCCGCCGACGCAATGAAACGCAATCTGGAGAACCGGGTTGAAGTTCTGGTTCCCGTGGAAGACTCTGATCTACAGGCCGGGCTTCGAGCCATTCTCGACACCCTTCTATCGGACTCGCACGGTGCGTGGCAAATGAATGCCGACGGCTCCTATGTGCGACTGGAAGGAAAAGACTCGACGGTAACGAGCAGCCAACAGGCATTGATACAACAGGCAGCCGATCGTTTACGCGAAGCTACCCGGCTCAAACGACGTAAACCTCAGGGTGCGCGGCGAAGAAATATTCGTCACTAATCGGGGTAAAGCACTCTCACTGATCCGAATAAATAAAGCGTTTATCGTATCCTAATTGCTTTGACATGTATTTGCCGTACCAATAACATAATCCGAATTTTTCAGGGGACCAGACATGCCTGACCATTTCCAGGGCTACCAGATCAACAAAACCGATGCAGGACAGACTTGCGAGCTGAAGCAACTCAGCGACGACGACCTGATGGAAGGCGACGTAACGATTCAGGTCGAATACTCAAGCTTGAATTACAAGGATGGCCTGGCCCTGACCGGAAAGTCCTCGGTAGTACGAAAATTTCCCCTCACGCCTGGCGTCGATTTTTCCGGAACTGTCATCAGCTCAGAGCATAGCGGCTTCAAAGCAGGGGATCGGGTCGTCCTGAATGGTTTCGGCGTGGGTGAAGTGCATTCCGGCGGTTATGCGCAAAAAGCGCGTGTTAAGGGTGACTGGCTGGTACATCTACCCGACGGGATCGATTCGCGCCAGGCGATGGCGATAGGTACCGCAGGTTTTACGGCGATGCTATGCGTGACAGTGCTCGAAAACCATGGCATCCAGCCTGAAAGTGGTGACCTGCTGGTCACAGGTGCATCTGGTGGTGTGGGCAGCGTGGCGGTTGCGATATTGAATAAACTAGGGTTTCGCGTCGTGGCTATTACGGGGCGCATGGAAGAAAAGGATTATTTGCAAGGCCTCGGGGCTGCCGATGTGCTCGATCGTAAGGATTTTTCCGCAAAGGCCAGACCCCTGTACAAGGAGCTGTGGGCAGGCGCGGTGGATGTAGCCGGCGGCAATACACTCGCGAACGTCTTGAGCCAGATTAAATATGGCGGTGCAGTTGCAGCCTGTGGGCTGGCCGAATCGATAGATTTACCTGCCTCTGTGGCGCCATTTATTCTACGCGGGGTGACTTTATATGGTATCGATTCAGTGATGGCACCGTTGGAGAAACGCGATGCAGCCTGGAAACGGCTGGCACAGGACCTCGACATGAACCTGCTGGAAGATCTTTCGTTTGATCTGGATTTTAACGACTTACCCAGGGCTGCGGAGGACATACTCGCAGGCAAGATCCGGGGCCGTGCGATAGTCAAGATACCCGCCTGATTTCACGACAAATGACTTAATTGTACAATAATTGTGCCGATAGTCCTTCGAGTAATCTATGGAGCGTAATTATACCTTCGGCGTATCGCTGGTTATCACCGGGGGCGTATTCCTGAGTCTGTCTGGCATATTCCTGCGCAATATCGAATCGGCAACGGGATGGCAGATTCTGTTTTATCGTGGCCTGTCTTTTTCGGTGATGCTTTTTCTGATTCTGCTGGTCAAATATCGCGGCGAAACCCTTGCCGCGTTTAGGGCGATAGGCAAACCTGGATTATGGGCTGCGGTGATACTAGGGCTAGGCTCGCTTTGCTACATATTCGCCATACTGATGACAACCGTCGCCAACGCCTTGTTCATCATTGGCGCATCGCCGCTGGCCGCTGCGTTTGTAGGGTGGCTATTCCTGCGCGAAAAGACTTCGAAATTTGGTATCGCGGCAATGCTGGTTTCGTTGATCGGCATCGGCTTCATGTTTGCCGATGGTTTAATCGAAGGTCGATGGCAGGGCAATGTTGCCGCATTAGGGGTAGTGGTATCGTTTGTCATTTTTTTACTGATCGTGCGAAATCGGCGACACATCGATATGTTACCGGCTACCTGCCTGAGCGGTCTGGTAATGGGCGGTGTTGCTTGGATTTTCGCCGGTAATCTGATCGTGTCGAATCACGACCTGGTGATTGCCCTGTCGATGGGTTGTATTCAGTTTGGCGTCGGTTTTATATGCTTTACCGTTGCGACCAGATATATTATGGCTTCCGAAGTGGCGCTATTTGCGCTGACCGAATCGCTACTGGGTCCTATCTGGGTGTGGATTGGCGTTGGTGAACAGCCGAGCCTGCTCACCCTGGTTGGCAGTGGCATCGTACTGGTATGTGTCAGTTCCTATTGTATTGTCGGTATCCGGCAGGAGCGACGCAGAATCAGGCTTGAATCGGTCAAAGTTCAGCCCGGAGGTTAGTTTGCCTGGGGAGTCCCTGATCAATCATTGATGAGACGATAACAGGGTGCGTATCTTGTGCCGGGCGCCTTCATTCTTTTCTGCTGCACAAATGCTCCGAGTAGTTCATTGATCGAGCCCATAATTTTTGCTTCTCCTTTAATTTCGTAAGGGCCGTATTGTTCGACCAGGCGAATACCCTGATCCTTGACATTGCCCGCGACAATAGATGAAAAGGCTCGCCGCAAGTTTGCAGCTAACTGGTGGCGCGGCAAACTACTGTCGAGTCGGAGCTGCGCCACATTTTCGTGGGTAGGATTGAATGGTTGCTGGAACTCGGAGTCAATTTTCAGCATCCAGTTATAGTAGTAGGCGTCGTTGTTTTGGCGTCTGAAGTTGCGTACGGTTTCAATTCCTGCACCTATTTCGCGCGCGGCCCTGTCGGGTTCACCGATAATGATTTGGTAAAGCTTCTGGGTTTCCCGACCCAGGGTCAATTGAATGAACCGATCGATTTGATCGAAATAATTCCTGGAGCATTCGGGGCCCGTCAATATAAGTGGAAACGGGATGCCGCTGTTGGCCGGGTTGAGTAACACGCCGAGGAAAAAAAGAATTTCTTCGGTAGTACCAACCCCCCCGGGGAATACGATAATACCGTGTCCGGTCCGCACAAATCCCTCCAGGCGTTTTTCAATATCGGGCATGATCACCAGTTCGTTAACAATCGGATTGGGTGACTCAGCGGCAATGATTCCAGGTTCGGTTATGCCGATATATCGACCATTGTATATACGTTGTTTGGCGTGGCCGATGGTGGCGCCTTTCATCGGTCCCTTCATGGCGCCAGGCCCACATCCCGTACAAATATCCAGACCACGCAAACCCAGTTGGTAACCGACTTCCTTGGTGTAGTCATACTCTTTACGGCTAATCGAGTGACCGCCCCAACAGACGACCAGATTGGGTTCGGTCTCCGGTAACAGGACCTTGGCGTTTCGGAGAATATGAAATACTGCATTGGTAATACCGTCAGAGCTATTTAGGTCGAAATTCTGATTGGTATCAATCTGGTTTCTAATAAATACGACGTCGCGCAATACTGAAAATAACTGTTCCTGAATGCCTGTAATTACCTGACCATCGACATAAGCGCTGGTTGGCGCATTTTCGAATTCGAGCTTAATGCCCCGCTCCTGTGGTACGACCCGAATATTAAAATCCTGGTATTGTTCGAGTACCTTTTTACTGTCATCGAGGGTACTGCCGACGTTTAGTACAGCGAGAGAGCAACGCCGAAAGATATCGTAGCTGCCATCGTGTTCGCTACTTTGTTTGAGTTCGTTGACCTCGACTTGAGACAGAATTTCCATCTGTCCATGGGGCGTAATGCGGGTTGTTTCCGTGTTATTATTCATAATAGAATTTTACTTGATCGGGTAATGCTTTAACCCAGTGCTGATGAAAGTATAGTGCAGGTATTACACAGGGGTATCATGACATGAGTGACGAATTATTCGAAGTGGCTTTTTCAGGGCAGATAGTCGACGGTACGAATCCAGAGGAAGTGAAGACCAGGATCCGTAAAATGTTCAAAGCGGATGATGCCAAAATAGCGACGTTATTTTCCGGAAATCGGGTCATTATCAAAAAGAATATCGACCAGTTAACGGCGACTAAATACAAGGCCGCACTTTTTCAAGCTGGTGCTGTATGTGAAATTATTTCAATGTCTGCCGGGGGTGCTGCTGCCAGTCCCGCACCAGCACAACAAGCGGGGGAGGTACCAGCTTCACCATCGGCACAAAAATCAGAGCCAGCTCCCGCCCCGACAGAAACCCCCGACGTCTCCATTGAAACCGGTGACTGGGGCGAAGTAGAGCCACCGCCACAGGTTGATCCACTCGGTATTACTGGCGATCAGATCGAAGATCTGGATGCGACAGTCGCACCTGTGGGTAGCGCGGTACTGGATAAAATCGAGGAAATGCCCGAACCACAGTTCGACCTGTCGGAATTCGATATCGCACCTGTGGGTAGTGATCTCGGCAGCGCCAAAAAAGAGCCCGACCCGCCGCCGCCGGATACCACCGGCATCACCATGGCCGACTAGCTGAAAAAACTTCAGGCGGCGCGGGAACAACTTCGTTGGCCCGAAGATCGAACAAGCAATAGCTTCTGCATTACTTGCATACATCACATCCAGGTGAATAAGGGAATGATGCCCGTAGTAACTGCGTCCCCTTCACACAATATACGTGCCAGGACCAATCTTTGAATAATCAAGCTTCAATACATTACGGCGGGCTGGAACTCAAGCGTGAAAGCGAGGCTCGAAAAGACCCGGAATGGATTCAACAACAATGGGATCGATCCGAATGTCGCGTGCTGTTGTTGCACAAGGATCGGAATTTGATGCATTGGCAACGAGAGCACGATTCTTCTCCAGTTGCTGTTAGTCAGCTGCGTGCAGAGATCGATAATCTGCTCGAACCAGCGCATGAAATCGTCTTCCTCGGCCTCGAAAATGAGTCGCCACTATTTGCAGCAGATGTAACCCATAGTAACGCTGAGCAATTCGATATCCTTGTCGGGGCGTACGAGTTTATCGATTTGCGCGAAGCAGGGTGGTTGTTGAGCGCACAGGAAGCAGCATTACTGGCTTACGCCAGGGGGTTGTTGTACTGGCATCGACACAGTGGATATTGCAGCACCTGCGGCAGCCCGACGCAAAGCCGCCATGGTGGACACTTGCGCCTGTGCAGCAACGAACAATGCGAGCGCATGATCTTCCCGCGTACCGACCCGGCGGTAATCATGTTGGTAGAGCATCGTCCAGCCTCGGGCCCGGCAAAATGCCTGCTCGCACGTAATGCACGTTTCGGGGCGCGCATGATGTCAACCCTGGCAGGATTTGTCGATCCTTCCGAAAGTCTCGAAGACACAGTCATTCGGGAGGTCTACGAAGAAACCGGAATCCGAGTTGACCAGGTGAGTTACCAGGCCTCTCAGCCCTGGCCGTTTCCATCGTCCATCATGCTGGGCTTTCGAGCACGAGCGATCGATACCGATATCCGGATCGATGGGGACGAAATTAAAGAAGCGCAGTGGTTTAGCGCCAATGAATTAAAAGAGTTTGGTGAATGGGGAGATGACCAAGACGGCTACTGTCTGCCGAGAAGGGATTCAATCGCACGCTTTTTGATCGAATCCTGGATCGTCGATACAACGAATTATGGTGACAGTTAACTTATCTCCGCCCTATTAATTGTGTTAACTGTCACCTTAAATTAGCATCGCTTGATGTCACACAGGAATCCAAATCTTTTAGAATCCCATTTTCGATGTTATAGATCCATCCGTGAACGGAGAGCTCAACCCCCTGTTTCCAGGCGTTTTGTACAATAGTCGTGTTACAAATATTGGTTACCTGTTCTTTTACGTTTAGCTCACAGAGTAAATCTAACTTTTCATCCTGTTCCAGTCCTTCAAATTTTTCAGCATTGAAACGAATAACATCCTTAACATGGCGCAGCCAATTATCGATAAGGCCATGCTCTCGATCGTCCATAGCCGCCTTGATACCGCCGCACCCATAATGACCGCAAATTATAATATGCTTAACCTTGAGAACCTCGACTGCGAACTGTATGACGGAAAGACAATTTAAGTCTGTATGGACAACGACATTTGCAATGTTGCGATGTACGAATACTTCACCAGGAGGCAGATTTACTATTTGGTTCGCAGGCACCCGGCTATCTGAACAGCCGATCCACAGATACTCGGGAGCCTGTTGCCTGGATAATCGTGTGAAAAACTCCGGGTCTTTTTCCTTGATTGAAGTTGCCCAGGCCAAATTCCTGTCAAAAAGATACTTTAGTGTTTTCAAAGCTTAAATTATCCTCATAACTTTCTGTTTGTATAATAATGGCATCTATTGAACCCTGTGAGTCGCCTTAGACCATCCCCGTCTTCGAACCGGCAAGCTCCGCCATTTCGAGTTCCGAATCGTCCACCTCCAGGTACCGATCCCTGGCAAAAAAGGTATACATTACCGGCAACACGAACAGCGTAAACAGGGTTCCGATAGCGAAACCTGAAACGATGGTGATACCGATCGCCTGTCGGCTCGCGGCGCCCGCACCGCTGGCGATTACCAGAGGCATGATGCCGAGGATGGTGGAAAAAGAGGTCATCAGTATTGGGCGCAGGCGAACCGACGATGCCTTGATCACAGCTTCGACAGGCGTTAGTTTTTCCTTTAACTGGTACTCATTGGCAAATTCGACGATCAGGATACCGTGTTTACTGATCAGGCCGATCAGGGTGATCAGCCCGACCTGGCTATAGATATTCATTGACACCTGCCATAAAAACATCGGTATCAGTGCGCCAAACATGGCCAGTGGTACCGTGGTGAGGATGATAAACGGGTCGCGAAAACTCTCATACAGGGCGGCCAGAATCAGGAATACGACGACGATAGCAAACACAAAGGTCAATGCGAGCACCGAGCCTTCCTGAACCAACTGGCGGGACTGGCCCTGATAATCGAAGGTATAGCCGGCGGGTGCAACCTGTTCGGTAATGTCGCGTAAGGTCTGCAATGCCTGACCGAGCGGTACGCCAGGAAGTGCATCTATCCTGGCTGAATTCTGTTGCTGAAATTGCACCAGTTCGGTTGGAACCGAGGTGTACTCGATATCGACCAGTGCGGAAAGGCTGATTTGATCTCCACGGTCCGAATAGACGTAGTACTGGCTGATAATATCGGCGTTTTGACGCCCTTCGCGGCGTGCCTGCGGAATGATTTTGTAACTACGACCGGCCAGGTTGAATCGGCTCACATAGCCCTCGGCCAGGATAGCGCCGAGCGTTTGGCCAATTTTGCGCATCGAAATACCCATCGCATCGGCGCGCTCGCGATCGATGGTGATGCGGATTTCGGGTTTGCTGAAACTGAAATCACTCTTGATAAAGAAAAACTGACCAGACTCCCTGGCTTTGGCTAGAACCTGTTGCACGACACCATAGAGGCGCTCGTAGTTCTGTTGAGTTTTTAAAATGAATTCTACCGGGGTGTTGCCGCTCGCGCCGGGTAAAGATGGGGGATTAAACGCAAAACTTTCCAGTCCCGGTTGCTGGTCGAGTTGCTTCTGGATCACCGGGATCAGGTCATTAGACGACAGGCTGCGTTCTTCCCAGGGCTTTAGCCGCATACCGGAAAATGAAACGGTCGGGCCGGCGAAGCCATTGGCCATGAACGACGAATGGTATTCATCCTCAAATTCGCGATAGATATCGATATAGGGCACGGTATATTTGTTCAAATAATCGATGCTGGTGTGGTCGGGGGCTTTCGAAAAAACGAAAATGACGCCCTGGTCTTCCTCGGGTGCAAGTTCGTACTGGATAAATTGAAACATTGCCACCTGCATCGCCAGGATAAACACGACAAAAATCACCGTCACCGAGCGGGTGCGCAGGGATTCCGCCAGGAAGGTTTCGTAGCGGTGCTGGCAGCGTTTGAATACGGCGGTAATAAAGCGCGCGTAGGCGTTATTCGCTACCGTGGGTTTCAGAATTCGCGAACACATCATTGGCGACAGAGTCAGGGCGATGATAGTCGAGATAATAATCGTACCGACCAGCGTAAATGCAAACTCCTTGAATAATACCCCGGTTAAACCACCCAATAGTCCGATCGGGGCGTAAACAACTACCAGCACAATGGAGGTGGTGATTACCGGTTTGGCGATTTCGCGCGCACCTACCAGTGCTGCCCGAAACGGACGTAGTCCCTCGCCGATATGACGATAAATATTCTCAACCACCAGAATGGCATCGTCGACCAGCATGCCAATAGCCATCACCATTGCGAGCAGGGTCAGCAGGTTGATCGAAAAAGACATCATCTGCATGAAAAACAACACACCGATGATCGACAGTGGAATCGTCACCAGTGGCACCAGGGTGGAACGGAACGAACCCAGAAACAGGAAAATGACCAGGATCACGATCACCGACGCCTGCAGCAGGGTGATGATCACTTCGTTGATCGAAGCCTGGATAAATTCGGTTGAGTCGTAGACGATGGCTGTATTGAGACCGGGCGGAAACGACTTCTTCAGCTTTTCCAGTTCGGCGGTAACAAGCTTGATCGTGGTCAATGGGTTGCCATCGGTGGCGCCCAGTATGCCGATGTAAATCGAAGGAACACCGTCGAACATGACCAGGCTGTCGTAGTTCTCTGCACCGAGTTCCACTTCTGCGACATCGCCGAGTCGTACCGCGTTGGCGCCTTCCTCACGAATAATAAAACGCTTGAATACTTCGGGGTCGCTGGTATCGGTGACTGCGTTGACATTGGTTTGCACCAGCTTGCCGCGCGTTTGACCCGCGGCTGACTGGTAATTGTCGGCATCGATAGCGTCGACGATATCCGCTGCTGATACTCTCAGCGCCGCCATGCGAATCGGATCCATCCAGATACGCATCGAGTAGGTCTTGCCACCGAGTATCTGCGCCTGCGCGACTCCTTTTACAGTCGAAAGTGCAGGTTGTATGGTACGGAGCAAATAGTCGGTGACTTCGACATCGGACAGGGTGTCGCTATAAAAGCCGTAATAGGCCAGCGCAAAACCCTCGGCCGCGGTTTTGGCGATCACCGGGTCCTCGGATTCAACCGGCAATTCGCCCCTTATCGACGCGACCTTGGTACTCACCTCGGTGAGTGCATCGTCTGCGTCGACCCCGAGTTTCATGTGGACTTCGACGGTCGATACGCTATTCCTGCTACTGGAACGAACAAAGTCGATGCCGGAGGTGCTCGAAACAACCTGTTGAACAGGCGTGCTGATAAAGCCCTGGATCAGTTCGGCGCTGGCGCCTGGGTAGGCCGTGGTGATGGTGATTACCGATGTTTCCAGTTCAGGGTATTGTCGAACAGGGGTGTCGAAAAAGGCCTGAATCCCCAGTAGCACTATCATCACGCTGACGACCAGTGCCAGCACGGGTCTTTTGATAAAGAAATCGGTCAGCATGGTCGGTGTTACTGCGCGGCCGTGGTTGGTCGGTTGTATTCAGGCACATCGTCGACGATGGTAACCTTGAGGCTGGGGTAAAGTTTCAGTTGACCGGCGGTCACGATTAAATCGCCGGCCTTAATCCCCGCGGTGATCCCAACCATGCCGTCGACTCGATAGGCAACCTTAACCTGGCGGGCAGCCAAAATATAAGCCGGGTTCGAATCAGTATCGGTGGCCCCGGTTTTTTCCAGCACGTAAACCGCTTCGCCATAGATATTATAAAATATCGAGGTCTCGGGAACGGTTAATACCGGGACCTTTCGATTGCCAGTCACTTCCATTTCAGCAAACATGCCGGGCGCCAGTTTACCCTGCTTATTGTCGACCTCGGCCCTGATGCTGACATTGCGGGTGTTTTCGTCAAGCATCGGGTTCCAGGCTTTAACCTGGGCGCTAAATTGTAGATCAGGATAGGATCGAACCTTGAAATCGATCGACTGTCCCACCGCGAGATCCTTGAAATTGCTTTCCGGTAAGGTGAAATCGAGCAATAGCCTGTAGACAGATTGTAACGTGACAATCGGCGTACCCGGAGTTATATATTCGCCGACATCGACCTGGCGAATGCCCAGTTTTCCGGAAAACGGCGCGCTGATGCTTTTCTTTGCCAGCGCAGCCTCGGCGATACCAATTTGAGAACGCGCGATATTCACCAGTGCTGCCTGTGTATCCAGGACATTACTGGTGACGAAGTCCTTGTCCTTGAGTTTCAATAGACGCTCATTCTGGCTGTTATCGGCTTCAAATTTCGCCTTTGCCGACGCCAGGCGGGCCAGTTCAGAGCGATTATCGAGTTCAACCAGCAGGGTACCCGCTTCGACTTCCTGCCCCGATTCAAAATAGATCGATTTCACCACGCCCGGCACTTCGCTCGCGATATCGACGCCCTGGTAAGCGTTCAGAGTACCAATTGCCTTGATGCGTTTGTTCCATTGCGCCGCTTCCGCCCTGGCCACGACAACGCTGATCGGTGGCGGAACCGCGCTATTCTGCGCTCCCATTTCCTGAATTTGCAGGAACTTTTTATAAGCCAGTGCACCGGTCATCGCCAGGCCGAGTAATACGACCAGAAAGATTCGTAAATATAGCCGTGGCTTCCTGGTGGCGCTATGTTCGGGTTGAGACACTATATTCCCCATGTGTTTATCGCGTGATCACGCTGGTTGGACAAACCGGCGTAGAGGGCTATCCGCGCAGTTTAATCCGACAGGGTAAATTAATCAGCCGAATCACAGATATAAATGGTGGGCTTTGAATAAATTTAAAGTTGGGGAGATGTGAATTGTTATGTAGATACCCGCTCTGCAATCGCCAGGATGCGGTGCATCTCGCGCAGCACAGGTTTTTCGATCAGCTTGCCATCGACAACCACAAGCCCGGTATCGGCCTCCTCGAACGCCTGCAATAGTCTTTTGGCGTGGGCAACCGCGGCTTCATCGGGGGTGAAAACCCCGTTGAGAATCGGGATTTGTTTGGGGTGGATCGAACCCTTGCCACTGAATCCCAGATCCCGCGCAAGGCGGGCTTCGCGTTCCATTCCCCCGGGATCTTGCAGATCCAGATAGGGGACATCGATGGCATCGATCCCCGCACTGGCTGCCGCATGAACGACGCGCGAACGGGCATAGAGCAGGGACTCCCACGAATTCTTGCAACGCAGTTCGGCGGCCATATCGACTCCCCCGAAAAAGAGTGCATCGATGCGCGAGCTGGCTCCTGCGATATCGTGCGCGGCTTCGAGTCCGGCGTTGGTCTCGATAATGATGTGCAGACGAGTGTCGAGACCGCGCTCGGTCAAAATGTCATCGAGCAGGACGACCTCGTCCGGTGACATCACCTTCGGCAACATCAGGGCGGGCGGTGGGGTATCGGTAGCGAGCACTGCCTGTAAGTCGGCAATACCGAAGGCGGATCGGAGGCAGTTGATGCGCACTATACGTTCAATGCCATCATCGGCCTGGGGTGTCTCGAAAATCCGCAGCGCGTTTACCCGTGCCGCATCCTTGTCTTTCGGCGCAATACCGTCCTCGAGTTCAATGCAGACAATATCGGCACCCGAAGCGAGTGCTTTGGGAAACATTTCGGGCTTCAAACCAGGTGAAAAGATAAAACTGCGCCGCGGACGGACCGCGGATTCAGTAGTCGTTGTCATAGCCTTCTCACTTTTTAGCGTATTTCAAAATTGTCCGTGGAATGGGCCAGGCCCACGACCACAAACGATCAGTTCCAGAATTCATCCCGTACGCGGGCCTCGCGCGTACCTTCAGGTGTATCTACTACCAGGCGGGTACCGGGTTCCCAATCGTCTTTATTCACCATGCCAATCGCGACATTGGTGTGGAAATCAGGAGACCATACCGCCGATGAAATATACCCGGCGGACTCGCCGGATTGATTCTTCAATGGCCAGAGCTGTGGCGCCACCGAAAGGGGGTCGCCGTCGATCTCAACAGGCCGGATTTGCCGGGAGGGGTTTTGTTTGCCCAGCAGGGCGCCGTGACCAAGACAGCCGGTGGCCGTGTCCATATTGCAGTATTTACCCAGGCCAACCTCAAACGGTGTGTGGTCCAGGGTGATGTCATTGCCATAGGACAGCAGCCCACTCTCGATCCGTTCGATCAGATTCGGGCAGCCCGCGTGCACGTCCAGATCCGCACCCGCTTCGAACAGCGTGTCCCACAGAGCTTCTCCATTTTCAAATCCAACCAGGTAAATTTCGAATCCACCCTGTAAGGACCAGCCAGAGCGGGCGATGATCATCTCCTGGCCCTGAAAAATAATGGGTTTGTGGCGGAAGAACCGGGTATCCACGATTTCCTGGCCGAAAACTCGGCGGATCAGTTCGTCAGCTTTGGGCCCCTGAACGGCCAGCGGAGACACATCGGGCTCGAACACTTTCACCTCCAGGCCGAAGCCGTTCGCCAGGCCCTTGAAGTAATAGAGCATATCGGAATCGGCCAGCGATACCCAGTAGCGATCCTCGGCGAGCTTGTTGAGCACCGGGTCGTTCAGCATCGCACCTTGCGCATCGACCATGGGGATGTAATAACATTGGTCGTCTTCCATTTTCGCCAGGTCACGCGGCGTGGTCATCTGTACCAGCCGTTGTGCATCGGGACCGATGATTTCCACCTGCTTTTGGCAGGTAACATCCCATACCTGCACGGCGGATTTCAGGTGGGCGTAATCTGCTTCTATCGAGTGATAAGCCGTTGCCAGTATCGTGTGGTTGTAAATGTTATAGGATTTCGCTCCTGCCGCCTCGACCCGGCGGGAGAATGGCGTGCGGCGCAGACGGCTTGAGAAGGAAATCAGGGGCTGGGACATAGAACGGGGCTCCGCGAAAATGAGTAACTAAGTATTAGAGAGTTGAGACGCACCGGTTCCGGGAATAATCCAGGGCGGCCGTCAATAAATGTATAGCGTCAGGGTGGTATTAAGAATATAACCTTTAATTATAATCAAATTCAAGGCCGAGGCGTCCTGAGGGGCGGAGATGCCCCTGAGCTGAAATTATAGTCTCAATTTCACTAGTGTCCGGGATAATTTCAATCTTATCAATTAGACCAGTAGGTTGGGGTGAGGGACGAACCCCAACATATTGATTCGGATTAGTCATGTTGGGCTTCGCAGGCTCAGCCCAACCTACAGTAGTGTCTCAATTCCTTAATTTAATATCTCGGCTATTTCCCTGGTCGCCTGGTACAGTCTTATTAACTTTCCTTCGACACGAAGCGTCAGTAAACCATGTTTATCGACTGGCACCACGATATCGCCATGACTGTAAACATGGGCATCGAGTATGCTTCCCCTGATTAATTTCATTTGCCATCCTGGCGGGAGTGGTTTACCTCTTTCCAGGTTTTTTTGCAATCCGTAGGGAAATATTTTGGACTTGTTTTTTTCTTTTCCTGCAAACACGGGACTGGCAATTAAGCCAGTGACTATTAACGAAATAAGCAGATTATTTATATTCATCTCATATGTTCCATAAGCGATGATTCGAGTATAGACACTGTAAATGCCTTATCAACGTAAAGATTTAAATTTTATTTTTCAAATAAATGGGGCCACCTCTGTAATTAATCGAAAATCTGGAATCGAATGCAATAAAATGGGTCATACCAATTAGCAGGAGTAACTATGAAATTGGTGCGGTATATCTTTATTGTTTTGCTAGTCGGGTTGAGCGGGATTTCAGTTGCTGAAATTACCGATGCGCCCAACTTTAGCTTACCTACCCAGGATGGTGAAATTAACCTCCAAGATCTTCGTGGTAAGGTGGTATATCTCGATTTTTGGGCCTCATGGTGCAAACCCTGTATTAAATCATTTCCCTGGATGTATTATTTAAAAGCGACTTACCAGGATCAGGGTTTCGAAATAATCGCGGTTAATCTTGATACCGAAAAAAGTTTGGCCGAGGACTTCCTGAATAGAGTTGATATCAATTTTATTATTGCGTTCGATCCGGTGGGAAAAACGGCAGAAGCCTATCAGTTGCGCGGAATGCCAAGCACCTATTTTATTGGACGTGATGGCCGAATCTATGCATCACATATCGGTTTTCGAGATAAGGATAAGCCGAAGCTGGAACAGGCCGTTAAACTTTTGCTAGGGAAGCCTCAGCAATGATCAGTGAATCCTTTAGTCCCAGGAGAAATAAACCAATGCGGGTGATGTTTATCATGCTTATGGCGGTCACCATTTCCGCATGTTCTTCCATGGGAATTCAGCCCTGGGAGCGCGATTTGCTGGCGAAAGATTCCATGCAACTGGTTCCAGATTACCTGGACAACTTTATAGATGAGCATATTTATTTTAGTAAAGAAGCCAGCAGCGGTGGCCAGGGTGTTGGCGGAGGCGGTTGCGGTTGCAATTAAAGAATATAAAAACCCGCATGAGCCTTGCGACCTGCACCCTGTTGCAAATTGCAGGACCCGTTGCTCAGGCTGTCGAATCCGAGTGGGAAGTCGATAGCGCAATCCTGATTTATAGTGAAAGCGGTAGCCGCGTAACTGCAATAGAACCAGCAGTATACGCCGGGCGCGATCTAGGTGACGATCAGCGAATTAGCCTGAGACTGGTGGTCGATTCCCTCACGGGTGCGACACCCAATGGCGCACATGCATCGTCGGTGGCTCAAACATTTACCACACCGTCGGGGCAAAGCTCCTATACAACAGCCGCTGGAGATACACCCCTGGACGATTCTTTTTTCGATACCCGCGTTGCCTTTGGTGCAGACTGGGAAGTGGGTATCGATCGCATGTCACGGATCACCTGGGGAGGCAATTTGTCGAAGGAGTTCGATTACCTGTCGCTCGGTATCAGTGCCACTTATGCGCGGGACTATGATGACCGCAATACAACTTTGACCGTCGGCGTGGCGTTTAATAACGATAGAATTTCACCTGAAGGTGATATTCCGTCTACTCTCAAGCCTATGGTCACACCAGGGGTTGCTCTTAACCGGGAAGGCGGCGCCGATCGCAAAATAATTACCGATTTCCTGATTGGCGTCACCCAGGTAATTAGCCGACAAACCATCGTTCAATTGAATTATGGTTTCGGCCAGACAGATGGATACCAGAATGACCCATACAAAATAGTCAGTGTAATCGATCCGGTGACTGGATTGCCGGCGACTGCTACGGGTTCTTCCTTCTTCGACACTGCCCTAACTGGTAATTTGCCATACCTGTACGAAAGCCGCCCCGAAACCCGTGAGCGGCATGTGCTTTTTTTTAAGGCAGTACATCACTTTGAAAAAGACGTTATTCACGTTTCGTACCGCTATTACCAGGACGACTGGGAGGTGACTTCACATACCTTTGATTTAAGGTATCGTTATGAAATGGACAGGGGTTATTTGCAACCACATATTCGCTACTATCAACAGGATGCAGCGGAATTCTATACCCATAACCTCGAGCTCGGCACAGACGTAGAAGCGACTAGCGGAGTCGTATCGACAGCCTTTGCCAGTAGCGACTATCGACTGGCTGAGTCTGAAACGCTCACGTTTGGTTTAAAGTACGGATTGCCACTTGAAAAAAACAGCGAAATTTCGATGCGGGTTGAATCGATAACGCAGACGGTTGACGATGGTTTAGTGCCGATCGGCGAAGAGACCCCCGACCTGGATGCGATCCTATTACAGGTTAATTATTCGCTGCTCTGGTAGCGGGCATCGCAATAATGCACTAATTTTCGAGTTGTACTGGTGACCAACCAGCTTTCACAATAGCCAATTACAGTGTTTTCAACGATGCTTTTCATATGACCGATTTTCAGTTAAGCAGGGAGCCGGGTAACTGGCGGGGCAGATTTACCGCGATGGCAAGCCCCTGTGAAGTATTGATGGAAGTCGACGATCACTCGATGGCCGAAAAGATCCTGGCCGCAGTGTCGAACGAGGCGCTGCGCATCGAACATAAATTCAGCCGTTATCGTAATGACAATATCGTATCCAGAATTAATAATGCTGCTGGAAAGCCAGTCACGGTCGACAATGAAACTGCGAGACTGATCGATTTTGCCGACGAGCTTTACCGGTTGAGCGAAGGATTGTTTGATATTACCTCGGGTGTATTCAGGAAAGTATGGTGTTTTGATGGCAGCGATCGTATCCCGAAGCGAACGGCTGTCTCCAGCTTACTTGCTCGTGTCGGTTGGCAAAAGGTTAAATGGAATGCCAATGAACTTTTGCTGAAGCCAGGCATGGAAATTGACCTGGGTGGCCTAGGTAAAGAGTATGCAGTCGATCGATGCGTACAGTTAGTTCGGGAGCTGACAGATGCCAGTGTACTGGTTAACTTTGGGGGAGACCTGGCTACCACCTGCGAAAGACGCGACCAGGGTTTTTGGTCAGTCGGGCGCCTGATTACAGGTAAAGAGCAGGCTGTTAGCCTGTTCCAGTTATACCGCGGCGCCATAGCCACCAGTGGCGACGCTAACCGCTACCTGTTAAAAAACGGTGTCCGCTACAGCCACGTAATTAACCCCAAAAATGGATGGCCAGTACCCGGCGCACCACACACAGTCAGTGTCGCGTCGCCTACCTGTACCGAAGCAGGAGGCTTATCGACCCTGGCGATGTTGCAAGGTAGCCAGGCGGAAGCATTTTTAAAACTTCAGGCGGTCGAATACTGGCTCGATTAGCGGCTATTCATTGCCTTCAAAATTATCGATTGATCGATTTCACCAACTAGCTGATTGTCGTCGTCCAGCACCTTGATCGGAGTGCTCGATTCGCAGGCGATATCGATCAGCGATTCCAGCTTGTCATGTACGTTACACTCTGGCCCGCCGTTCCTTTTAGTGGCTTCCGAGGCTTCTCGCATAACCTTGCCAACGCTGAGTACCTTGTAACGCGGTACGTCTTCGGTGAAGTCGCGTACATAATCGTCGACCGGGTTTGCAACCAGTTCTTCGGGCGTGCCGATTTGCGAGATCACACCATCTTTCATAATTGCAATGCGATCGCCCATCTTGATCGCTTCGAGGAAATCGTGGGTGATGAAGATCATGGTCTTGCGAACTCGGTTTTGAATATCGATCAGTTCATCCTGCATTTCGCGGCGGATCAGGGGGTCGAGTGCGCTAAAAGGTTCGTCAAAAATCAGTATCTCAGGATCGACCGCCATCGCTCGGGCCAGCCCTACACGCTGCTGCATCCCGCCGGAAAGTTCGCGTGGATAATGATTTGCCCAACCATGCAGGCCTACCATTTCAAGAACTTCCGTGGCTTTGGCCATGCGTGCTTTCTTATCCTCACCACGGATTTCGAGGCCGAAGGAAATATTGTCGATTACTTTACGATGTGGGAACAGGCCAAAATGCTGGAAAACCATGCTCATGCGAAAGCGACGCAACTCGATGAGCTGGGCATCGTTGTAGGCCATGATGTCTTCGCCGTCGATATGCATTTCACCGGCGGTTGGGTTGATCAGGCGTGATATACAACGAACCAGGGTCGATTTGCCACTGCCTGACAGTCCCATGACCACGAAAGTTTCACCTTCCTTGATTTCGAAAGAGACATCTTTGACTGCAATCACATGCCCGGTTTGTTCCTGGACTTCGTCGCGTGACAATGATCGGTCGATTGTTTCCAGCGTCCGCTGCGGGTAGGTACCAAAAATCTTCCAGATGTTTTTGCACTCAATTTTGGGAGATTCAGACATGTAACACTTTTTAAGATTGCCGGGTCAGGCCGGTATCTTAGCCCGAACCCGAACAGGCTGTAAATGTAAACAATATGAAGTAGCCATGTTCTGTTGCAGGCTTTATCAATGAGCGATAAGCTAGCGCGTTTTATTATCCAGATCAGATTATATGAGCGCTATCATCGAGAGCCAACCCCAACCAGGCTGGTTGAGCAATCTCTGGGAAAAACATCGGGGTTGGATGATCGCCACCGCTTTGCTGGGTATTTCATTGATGGTCTGGAAGATTCAGGGCGGTGAAACCATATTTCCCGAAAGCTGGATCGAATCTTTTCCCTTCGCCGATAAAGTTAACGAATTTGACCGTTGGATGCGGCCACACGTCCAACCCACAACCCGGCTCATTGCTTCCGGTGTGATATGGCTTTACGAGGCGATGAGCGAATTCCTGATATTTACCCCGTGGCAGATCGTGGTTGTTATCCTGATATTGCCGGCATTCGCCTATGGGGGGTTACGTCTTGGATTGCTCGCTATCCTGACGGTGAGTACCTGGCTTATTCTCGACTTCTGGGAAGAATCGATGGAAACGCTGAGCCTGATGGGCATCTCCATCCTGATATCTGTAATACTTGGCGTGGCGCTCGGTATCGCCATTTCGCAAAGTGATCGGCTCGAGGCTATGGTCAAACCTGTACTCGATACCATGCAGACTTTGCCAGCATTCGTATACCTGATTCCTGCGCTTTACCTGTTTGGCATCGGTCCACCCGGCGCCATTCTGGCAACGTTTATTTACGCCTTACCACCGGTGGTGCGGCTTACCAATCTTGGAATTCGCCAGGTCCCGGCAGGTATTGATGAGGCGGCAACCTCGTTTGGCGCAACCCGGTTTCAATCATTAATCAAGGTCAAGATTCCAATTGCGATGCCGTCGATAAAACTCGGGGTTAATCAAACCGTTATGATGGCGCTCGCACTCGTGGTGCTGGCGACCTTCATCGGTTCCCCGGGCCTGGGTGATATCGTCTATAAGGGTCTGGTGCGGCTCAATGTAGGCAAGGCGCTCGAAGGGGGGCTCGCGATCGTGTTGATGGCGATTATTCTCGACCGTGTCACCTATGCGATGGGGCGTGTAGAACAGACTAGCAGCAGCCGGCACGACCACAAATTCCGCCTGTTCCCGCAAGGCCTGGAAAATATAAAGCCGGTGTTATTTCTCGAATACGGTATCGACTGGGTGTGGCGACAGGTTGCGAGGCTTGGCACGGTGGTCGCCTTGATGGTGACACTGGCTGTTTGTAAGCTGGTTGGAATTTTGAATTCAGATTTTGCCGTAAAATTACGTGAAACCATGCTGGCGAGAAGCTTTTTGATCGCGAGCCTGGTTCTAATTGCTGTGTTGATGTTGCTGGAATCTTACAGCGAATTGTATGGGGACTTTCCGCGCGAATGGGAATACAGGTTCCGCACCCCGGTCAATCAATTCATGGACGAATTGATTACCAATGATCTGTTTTACAGCATTACCCAGGGGATTAAAAAAACGCTATGGTTTGGGCTGATCAATCCGCTGAATGTTTTTCTAAAGGGATTGCCCTGGTGGTATACCACGCTGGTTTTTACCGCCGGCGCCTATTTGTTTAGCGGCCGCAGATTTGCGATCGTAACCCTGATCGGCATGGTGTTTATCGGCGCCGCCGACCTCTGGATATTTGGCATGATTACACTGTCAACCGTCGTGATATCTGTGTTTATCTGTTTTATTTTCGGGGTGCCACTTGGGATACTTGCTGCCTATAATCGCACCGCCGATGTCCTGATGAAACCGGTACTCGACACGATGCAAACGATGCCGATATTCGTTTACCTGGTGCCGGTGATCATGTTTTTTCAGGGCGGTCAGGTGTCGGCGGTTATCGCAACGGTTATTTATGCAATGCCACCGATCGTACGTTGTACCACCTTAGGTATTCGTGAATTACCCACGGAAATAAACGAGGTTTCAGATTCGTTTGGCGCCAGTACGTTTCAAACCCTGACCAAGGTTAAAATACCAATGGCGATTCCGTCCATCATGCTTGGAGTCAATCAGGGCATCATGATGGCGTTGGCGATGGAGGTGGTGACTCCGTTGATCGGTGGTAAAGGGCTTGGTTTAATTGTATTCGATGGCATGAATCGCGCCGACATCGGTATCTCTTTGCAAGCTGGATTAGGTATTGTACTGCTGGCCATTATCCTCGACCGTTTGTCGCAGGCCTGGACTAAAACCCAACGCGAAGCCATGGGTCTCAATTGACCTCAAAGCGATCGAAATTTAAATCGACAAGGCTGAAGTCAGGCGGTATTATCGCGTGTTCCGCCTACACTAAAGTGGAAAATAAAAAACTGAAGAGAGAGGAAATTTAACATGTCTTTAAAAATAAAAGCAGCGCTGGCATCTGTAGTACTGGCGCTGAGCATTGGTTCAGTGCCTTCTGCACAGGCCGCCAAAAGCTTAACCACCCCTGATATGGACTGGACAGGTGGCGTGGTTACCTGCCGCGTATTGCAATACATCATGGAAAATGAAATGGGTTACAAGATCAAAACGGTAACCATGCCCATGGGCCCTGGTGTTTGGGAAGCGGTGCGAGCTGGCGACCTCGATTATTTCTGTGAAATGTGGCCTTCTTATAACCCAATCAAGGATAAGTATCTCAGTATTCACGGTGGCGATGGGTCGGTTATCCATCTCGGGGATACCGGGATCGTCGGTAACAGTGGTTACTTCGTGCCGCGCTACATGCTCGAAGGTGATGCAGCTCGCGGAATCAAGGCGTCCGCACCTGCTCTTAAATCGTACAAGGATTTAAATCAATACAAGGATTTATTCAAGAGTATGGAGTCGGGCAATAGGGGTAATTTGTATGGTTGTCCGATCGCGGCATGGATATGTGGAGATCAAGAGCGCCTCGATAAGCTTGGGGTCGATTTTTACGCGCAGTCACTCGGGTCTGAAACCGCGCACTTTGTTGAAATCCAGGCGAAATTCAAGCGTGGCGAGCCTTTCGTGGCCTACTTCTGGGCGCCGCACTGGATACACGCCGCCCTCGATCTAGTTGAAATTGAACTGCCCGAGTACGACGAATCAAAATGGCCAGTTACCGACTGGGCAAAGGATGTTACCATTAATATCGGAAATCCGAGTCTGGAAAAAGAACATCCTCAAATCGCGCAGTTGATCAGGAATCAGCATCTGACCAATGATCAGCAGGCGGGAATGATTTACGAAATTGACGTCAATAAACGCGAAGTCGATGAAGTCGTCGAAGAATGGATGAAAGCGAACGAGGATATCTGGAAAAAATGGCTGCCATAGGCTGGAAGTAAAATCGAAACAGGAAACAGGCTCCCATGCGGAGCCTGTTTTTTTGTTGGGAACTTCTGAATAATTCATCCGTGAATTCTCAGAGGACGACAAACGAAAAGTGTCATTTTCGTTTGTCTCACAAAATCAATGCCTTAGCGGCACTGATTTTGGCAGCACATCCGTGTACTGTAGGAAGGCCTGAATAAATCAGACCTTCCTTAGAATTTTTCAGAAATGTCCGACAGCATTCGAATCATGGGTGCTATGTATTCGGTGTCCCAGGCCTCTGCGTTTTCGAGCACCGAAAAGAAGGCACAGACAGTGCCAGTTTCCAGATTCATATCCATGACTTGCTGTAGAGTTGCCTTTGCATAACCGCTACCGATTTCGGGCAGGTAATGCCATAGCGATTAATCCGGTGCAGGTTCTGGAATCCGTGACGACGATATTCGGGGGTGTTCCACCGGGCCTTATTATCCGCCAGGATTGCCAGGTCCGGGTTAGGGTATGAATCGGGAGATTGTTGCATTAGTTAACTTTTTCATCGTTGATATACCGTCCATTGCGGCATTCGGTAAAAAACTGCTCGGTCATGGGATGAATGATTTTCTTGCCACTCAAATCTGGCTCCAGGTTTTGTTCTGCCACATAGGTTGAGTTTGTAGCTTCGTGTACTAGCACGTGATACCAGGGCTCATTCTTCGGTGGCCTGCTACGAGCAACCGTTTCGTACCATTCGTCAGTCAGTTGAAAATGCGGATCGATATCGACGGTGGTAATAGATACGGGGTATCTCGATTAATCGTCTGGAATTTGCCTGACATGGCGACTTTGATCCTTATATTGTTGCTATAGCCGTATTATACCGGCTGCACCGGTTAAATCCGACAGACTCCTAGCGGCCAGAATGACAGAATTTTCTTTTTTCACACCACCCGAAACTTGATTCGAAACTCTACCCCTGGGTCGCGATTCACCACATCCACTTCACCCTCCATGCCCACCGTTAGTTGATGCACCAGCGCGAGGCCTATGCCGGTGCCGACGGTTTCACGTGTGAGCTCGTTTTCACTGCGGTAAAACAGTTTGAAAATCTTCTTCATCTGGTTTTTTGCGATACCCGGGCCGAAGTCTCGAATACTGAATTGCACCCATTGATCCTGTAATAACACAGCGCCAAACTGCACCCGTTTTATCTCGGCCTCGGCTGAAAACTTGATCGCATTGTCCACCAGATTGATCATGATCTGGGTAATCCAGTCCGGATCCAGGTTTAACTTCGAAGCATTGACGGACTCACCGATATCCAGCTCAAGCTCGAAACCGGCGTGCTCGAGTTGAGATTCGAGTTTGGGGCGTAATTCTTTTACCAACGCATCGAAGCTGACGATTTCGCATTTTGGTTTTTGCTCGTTACGCGACATGCGCGCCAGGTGCAATACATTGTTGATCAGCCGCGACAGTCGCTCGCTCTCGTTAAAAATAAAGTCGTAATACGATTTTTTACGCGCCTCGTCGACCCAGCCTTCACGCAGCATTTCACCGTACATGCGAATCGAAGTCAGCGGTGTTTTCAATTCGTGACTGACCGCCGATACAAAGTCCTGTTGCTGCCGAGCGAGTGCGATCTGCCGGGCGCCAAGGCGATATAATAAAATAAATCCCCCCACCAGCACGAGCGCCAGGATCAGTGCGGCCCAGACAATAACCTGGCCACCGGCGCCGACCTGTAATCGCGCCAGACTGAATATCAACTCGATATCGCTGAATGGAACTACCAGCCGGGTCTGGTATAACAACTCCTTTCCCCGATTCGGCACTGCTGAACTGTAGTCACTCGCACTCGCATCGTGTACGGTCAAAACGCTCCCCTGGTAGGCCACCACCAGGTCGCTGATCGATGCCAGTGCCGACTGGCGAAACGCCGGTTCAACCAGGTTTTCGATAAACCCCTTTGGGTCGAGCAACAATCCCTGTACATAGCGCTCCTGGTTACGCCACACCCTGCGAAACAAAACGAAGTGTCCACTGTCGAGCAGGCTCAGCTCAAACGGACCCACTTCGCTTTCGAAGGTGCGGATCCTGATCACTGCCTGACGATCGGCAGGCGATAACGGCGCGTCTAACGCTTCATCGTCGGACAGAGTAATCGCGTCCAGATCGGTAGCAAACCCGGATGCCGGCAGGATTTCGGCTAATATGGCGGTTTCCTTGCGTATCTTTCTATCGGCTCTTGACTGCTTTTCTTCCTGCACTTTTGCGCGCAATGCCGGCATTGCCTTTTGAAAGTTTTGTTCCAGTTTCAAATCCACTACCCGTCCTGATGCGCTCGCTGATTCAGGCTTAAGGCTGTCCTTCCTGCTCCTGCTTTTAAGCTCGTCGAACACCATCTGCCCCTGCACGCTGGATTCGAGGCTTTCGGCTGGCGCGCGCAACAGTCGTGCTGGCTCTTCGGCGGAGATTTCACCTTCTTGCTGCTCCAGCAATCCCAGTTTGAGTGACTGTGACTGTGGCGGTAGCGACGATGCCAGCACGTCCGCGCTGGTATGGGCTTTTTTCACCAGGCGATTTCGACTCAGGATATCGCGAAGAACGTGTTCCTTTGCCTCACGCTGGCGTAACTCATTGGCCGAAATACCGTAGCTCGACGCATTCGCTTTCGGTACTGTCGGGGTTTGAAGCTGACCCTGCGCATCAACCTGAAAATACCCGATCAAACCGGGAATATCCGATTTGAGCGGAAATTTCGACAGGGGTGAAGGTTGCAGGAATGTCGAGCCATCGCCGCCCGTCACATTGAGAAATTCATATTCGGCAAAGGATCGATTTTCTTCGCGCGCCATGAGCTCGGCGAAACGGGCATCGATGCGTAGCGTCAGTTCTCTGGCCAACTGCTGGTGCTGGTAAAAGGCTTCCCATTTCAACTGCCCATAAGCCTGATAAACCAGGATCGCACTCGGAAACGCGAGCGCAACAAACAGGATAAACAACAGTATTTTAAGGCGGCGAATATTCATTCACGCAGACTCACCATCCGCTGACTTATCGCTTTCAACCATCAACCGGTAGCCCGCTCCGCGCACGGTAACGATCGCTTGTGGATTAGACGCATCGCGTTCAATCTTGCGGCGTAACTTGGCGATGTGTATATCGACGGTACGGGTTTCGATTTCCATCTGGCTCGCATATCCCCAAACCTTGACCAATAGTTCTTCCCGCGATACGGGCCGCTCGGACTGACTACTGAGATACTGTAAGACATCCATTTCCCTGCGGGTGAAAACCACGTCTGCTCCAGCGCATAAATTCTGTGTATCGATCACCAGGCCATTACAAAGACGGATTTCTGCATCCAGCTCGTCCCCGATCCTGGCGCGACGCAGCACTGCCTGTACGCGCAATACCAGTTGCGCGACCGAAAAGGGCTTGGATACATAGTCGTCGGCCCCCAGGGTCAAACCCTGTACGATATCTTCGTCGCTGGTCCTGGCGGTGAGCATGATTACAGGCTGATGCCGATCCTGCTGGCGTATGCGCTCACAAATTTCGAATCCGTTCATGCCGGGCAGCATCACGTCGAGCAAAATCATGTCAAACAGACCGCTCAGGGCCTTGCGCAAACCTTCCTCACCGCGTTCGGCAAATTCGACCTCGTAACCGTGATAAACAAACACATCGACCAGGCCGGTGCGAATCGCTACCTCGTCCTCGACTATTAATATCTGCGGTTTTCTGGCCATGGGCAAAGCCTAACATCCCTTGATTCCCCGTTTGTAAATTATTTGTAAACCCTCAGCCGCAGGTTTTACCCGATCCTGCCTACTAGGTCCGCGCCAGTTTCCTAGAATCTATACCTGTTTCAAACAACCCACAAGAGGTAAACCTCATGGCATTAATCACCCGTTTATCCCGCCTGTTTCAGGCGGACTTTCACGCAGTGCTGGACCGCATCGAAGAACCCGATATTCAGCTTAAGCAAGCGATTCGGGAGATGCAGTTCGAACTGCAACAGGACCAACAACGCCTGGCCCTGCTGCAACACGAGGCCGAAGCCCTGGCTGACCTGGCGGCGCAAACAGAACAGCAACTCGACGAGTTCGACGACGAACTGGATATCTGTTTCAGCGCCAAAAAAGATAACCTCGCCCGCGACTTGATCAGGCGCAAGCTCGAAGCCGAGCGGCAACTGCATACCACAGAGCAGCAGGGCAAGGCGAATCAAACTTCGCTGAAAAACCTGCAACAGCGCATCGGTGAAAATCACCAGGCGCTGGACAACATGAAGCAAAAGCTGGACCTGCTCGCCGAAAACGCCGATCGCTCGACTCAGACTCATTATGCAAGTGCCGGCGTTCGCAGCGAAGAAATCGAAATCGCGTTTTTACGCGAAAAGCAAAAGAGGGCTGCATCATGAACAAGCCAGGCATACTCGAAGGCACAGGGGTCGCTATGATCGCAAGCCTTGCCAGTGGCGTGCTGGGCGCGCTGCTACCCTTGCTGGTCTCACAGGCGACAAGCGCACGAATCCTGCTCGCGTCACTGGCGCTCGCATACCTGATATTCCTGTTGAAGCGCACTCGTGAGCGCAGCGGACGTATCGTCGTGATGGCCTCCTGGTTAATCGTAACCTCAAGCGTCTGGATGCTCGATTCTTCGCTGCTCTGGTTTGTCCTCAGCCAGGCCGTTACGATCTGGATCTTTCGCTCGCTCTATTTTCATGCGTCAGTGCTACCTGCCCTGTTCGATCTTGGACTGATCGCTTTCGGCTTAACGGCGGGCGCCTGGGCGATATTGCAAACCGGCAGCGTGGTCATGGCCACCTGGTGTTTTTTCTTAACCCAGTCGCTGTTCGGCCTGATTCCCGGCTTCGCTGGTTCCGATCACAGTCCTGGCGATATCAAAGCGCACCCGCAGGATCGCTTTCAATCCCCCCA
>JADFMY010000190.1 GCA_022563685.1 Pseudomonadota bacterium
TGTCATGGAACTGATTAGCCTTGAGGCGGTGAAACAGGCCATCGACCGCCTGCTCGACTAGACTTGGCTCCAGGCTCCTGTAGAGGCATCGACTTTCTCTGGCGAATGTTGCACCCTTAACCCGTAGGTTGGGCTGAGCTTGCGAAGCCCAACATGACTAATGCAAATCAATATGTTGGGGTTCGTCCCTCACCCCAACCTACTGACTAACTAACCTGGGCATCGACTTTCTCTGGCGCAAGTTGCACCCATAGTATAGGATTCTGGCAAAAGATCGGATCACCTTTAAATATGAAAATACGCATTCCTGAATTTAGCCGCGGCCGGGTAATGGTTATTGGTGATCTGATGCTGGACCGTTACTGGCATGGCGGGACTACTCGCATTTCTCCCGAAGCCCCGGTCCCAGTGGTCAGTATTGGCGAAGTCGAGCAGCGTGCCGGTGGCGCCGGCAACGTCGCGTTAAATATAGCGTCACTGGATGGTGCGGTAGAATTACTGGCTCTGGTAGGTGACGACGAACCCGCCTCGGTGTTGCAGACCCTGCTAGACGATGCCCAGGTGAGCTGCCATCTAGTCGCGCTCGAAGGTCGTCGCACGATCACCAAATTGCGCGTGATGAGTCGTCACCAACAGCTTATTCGGCTCGATATCGAAGATGTTTTTTCGACCTCCGATAGCGAACAGCTGGCGGGAAAATTTCAACAGCAGCTGGATGGTTGCGATGTTGTCGTGTTATCCGATTACGGTAAGGGTACGCTAAGCGACATACCCGAGCTGATAGCCCTGGCCCGGGCAGCCGATAAGGCAGTTCTGGTCGACCCCAAGGGTAGCAATTTTTCAATCTATAAAGACGCTACCATGGTCACACCCAATCAGGCAGAGTTTGAATCGGTGGTTGGACCCTGTGCAACCGAATCCGAATTCATGGCTAAGGGTGACGTGTTACGCAGCGAATTAAATCTCGATGGTCTGCTGGTAACGCGTAGCGACAAAGGCATGGTGTTATTCGAGCGCGACGCAGAACCTTTTATTCAGGCGACACGGGCGCGCGAAGTGTATGACGTAACCGGTGCCGGCGATACCGTTATCGCGACTCTGGCGGCCGCGCTGGCTGCTGACTGCAATCTGGTAGAGGCGACGCAATTAGCCAATCTGGCCGCCGGTATCGTGGTGCGCAAAATGGGTACCGCGACTACCAGCATCGAGGAAATTCAGTCCGAGATGTTAAAACATACACCGCTCGAGCGCGGGGTCACCGACGAAGCCACCCTGCTGGAGTCATTAAAGGAAGCAAAGGCCGCGGGCGAGAAAATCGTCATGACCAACGGTTGTTTCGATATTCTGCATGCCGGTCACGTGGCTTACCTGGCGCGTGCTGCCGAGCTCGGGGACCGGCTGATTGTCGCGATCAATACCGACGAGTCGGTAAAACGCCTGAAAGGAGACGACCGGCCCATTAACAATGTCCTGCCGCGTATGGCGGTGATATCTGCGCTGGAAAGCGTGGATTGGGTAGTGCCTTTCAGTGAGGATACACCGGCGCGGTTGATCGAACAGTGTCTGCCCGACATACTGGTCAAGGGGGGAGATTACCAGGTTGATGAAATTGCCGGTGGCCAGGCGGTACTCGCCAATGGTGGCGAAGTCCGGATACTGGATCTCATCGACGGTTTATCAACCAGTGCTGTCATCGAAGCCATAAAAAAGAAGGTATAAACATGATCGTGGTAACCGGTGCTGCCGGCTTTATAGGCAGCAACCTTGTCAGGGCACTCAATGAACGAGGCCGCGACGATGTGCTGGCGGTCGATAACCTCAGCGATGGCAAGAAGATATTTAATCTGGCCGACTGTGAAATCTGCGACTATCTGGATAAAGGCCGGTTTATCGAAGCCATCGCCGCTGGTGATTTCGACACCAAAATTGAGGCGATTTTCCACCAGGGCGCCTGCACGGACACGGCTGCGACCGACCGCCACGCCGTGATGGACAACAACTGCACGTTTTCCCAGGAACTGATGCGCTGCGCCCTGACCGCCGCCGTTCCTTTTGTGTACGCCTCCAGCGCCGCCGTCTACGGCGCCGGCAGCGAAGCATTCACGGAAGATCCCACGTGCGAACGCCCAATAAACCTCTACGCTCAATCCAAGCTGGCCTTCGATCAGCACGTCCGCCGGGAGATTCCCCAGGCCCAGAGCACTCTCGTGGGCTTGCGTTACTTCAACGTGTATGGGCCGCGAGAAAGCCGCAAGGGTAAAATGGCCGCGCATGAGATTGAGTCTGCCTACATGCGACGAATCGATAGACTGAGCGGGGTTGAGGAGTTCCTAACACTCCACCGTTCGCCACCCCACTTCGAAGACGCAGATCAGCGCTGGCTAGT
>JADFMY010000109.1 GCA_022563685.1 Pseudomonadota bacterium
ACAATTTCGCTGAGCTGGCGCTGACGACTGGCTTTATCGCCCGACAGCAACATCCATAGGTCCTGCATCGCCGGGCCGGTCATCGCATCGTCAAAATCGACAAAGTGTGGACGATCATCGCGCCAGAGCACATTCCCCGGATGGCAGTCTCCGTGCAAACTAATAGGGTTAAACTCGGCTGATTCCGGAGTATTTTGCTCAATAGCAGCCAGGACTTCGGTGCTGATGGCCTCGTAGGCTGCGCGTAGTTCATTTGGAATAAAGCCCTTTTCGAGTAAATAAGCCACGCTATCGTGTCCATAGGCCTGCACGCTCAGGTTAATCCGATACTGGAACGGGAAGCCCCTGCTTGCCGCATGAATCCGGCCAATGAACTGCCCTAGCTGATGCAGATGCTCGAGATTGTCAAGCTCGGGCGCCCTGCCTCCCTGCAGTGGATAGAGTGAAAAATTGAATCCCGCAAAACAGGAGATACTTGGCGATTTCGATTTTTCGGCAATGACCAGTGGCGCAACTACCGGTATCTCCAGATCGTAAAGGTGCTGAGTAAACCGATGTTCCTCGTCGATTTGATCCAGCGTCCAGCGATCTGGACGATAAAATTTAACGATTACCGGCTCACCCTGCTCGATGCCTACCCGGTAAACCCGGTTTTCATAGCTGTTTAACGCAAAAATACGAATATCCGAGCGCCGACCGGTCGATTCCACCGCATCGATGACCACGTCGGGTGTCAGACGGGCGTAAGGATGCTCGTCGGTACTCGCATCGATCGCAGCAGATCTATCGGGCATAAGCGCTTTGCGATTGCCTCGGTCATCGTCGAGTAAGTCATCTACTGTATCGGCCACCAATACTCCTTCATCTATATTAATTTACTTTGGAACAACGTCACTCATCAGAGTTGCACGCCAGTTCCACTCTTTATACCAGTATATCGGCTCTATGAAGGTAAAATTCAACTTCCTTTAATAGCCGTAAACAATCCCCAACGATGGTCACCTGTTTGTGACCGGGCGACTTTATGACGCCAGCTTTGTTGTAATTTAGCTTTATCCGATTCCTCTATTTCCAGTTTTTCGATTCGCTCGAGATCGGACTGAAGGATATCAATAAACCTGTGCGTTAAATCCCGGTAGGCAACGCGCTCGAAACCGGCCTGTGAAATCAGCTCGGTATAGTCGGGCAAAGTGTGCAGGCAATACCCCCCGGTCTTCTACGTATGCCGAAAAATCTTCTCTCCAGGGTTTTTGACCACAACAATAATCGGTGAACAACAGCTGTCCCGCTGGCCGTAATGAGGTATTTAATGTTGAAAACAGCCGTTTCTTATCCTGAATATGCAAAAACACGTCCCGGCTGTAAACCGCATCATAATACTCGGGACGATCCAGCTCCAGGCAGTCCCCCCACTCCAGCTTAACGCGATCCGACAATCCATAAGCCGACAGTTTGGCACTCGCCAGCGCCAGCATATTCTTTGACAGGTCTATTCCGTCTACATACAGGCCAAACTGGCGCGCCATGACAAAGGCGCTACCACCCAGACCACAGCCAACATCAAGCACCCGTGAACCAGGAGCAAGATCCAGTTGTTCGATCAATTCGACCGCCATCTCGCTGCCACCCGGGCTGACAAAATCTTCACCATATACGGCTTCGTACTGCAAAATGGATGCGCTTAAATATTGCGCCGAATCCAGAAATTCCTGGGTCACTTCGCCTGATTGTTTCATCAATGGCCACCTCAGACTTAATTCTTTATGAATAAAGTTGCTACTGAAATTCTACGGCTTTGACGTGCTTTTCAAAGGCAGGGTCCGCCATAAGTGACTTGCAGCGTTCGAAACGTGCGATAGAATAAGCCCAAAAATCTTCGGCCGAATTGCCATCGCTATGCTGGATTAAACCCCATAGTGTCCAGAGTAGATCGCACATGGCTTTATAGATTACCATGCGCCCCATTTCTGAAGCATCGGGTTCGCCACCACCTCACAACTGTGGATTTGCTTTAATGCTTTTCCCGCGCGTGCCGCTGCCCCATCCCGCTTGCTGAACTCATCTGGCGTCATAGTCACGATGCCATCGATACAGCGAGTCAGCATGACACCACTTTTTGTATCGGCATGGATCACTTCTGCGGAGACTCCCGCCCCCGCAGCCACTTTTGCATTGTGAATTTCAACCACACGGTCAATGTACTCCTCGGTTCCCTTTCCGGGAATACGGAGAATGTAGCGGTCTTTTCCAGTATCAATTCGAAACACAAGATTAGTCATGCCTCCAAGCCTCTGGGTACTATAACTGTCTTGCGCGATTCCCTCGAAACCCGGAATGGCTGTCAGAGTTTGATGAACCTCCTGCAGTACCTGATTCATTTCCTGTGCTGTTAGTTCCGGATTCATTTCGCCACTGGATACTCTGCTTTAAACCGCGACTGGATTAAGCGAATTTGTTGCAGCATATCATCGGAGATCTTTTCCGGTTGGTGATCTTCCAGAGTCTTTTTAATATCTCGTTCAATCCGCTCGAGGAGTGTTTCATCTGCCAAATTACCGGAGCTAACGGGAAATTTGGCCCCATAGTAGCGCGCGTTCCAATATTCCTCACGGCAATGTCTGGCGGTGTGTGGGTGGGCCAGGTAGTTACCTCTAACACCTACTTCACGGGTGAGGTCGCGAGCCAACATTTCGTCATCGACCTTGATACCTTTCCACAGTTGCCGCAGCAAGCCAACCTGTTCGTTACAAAAGGCCAGGGCATGACGCGAAAAAGCGATGCCCTCGTCAAGTAATCCCAGATAATCGCAGGTGGCCGGCCTGGCGTAAAAGGCATTCATCATGTTGCAGGAAAGCTCCCAAACGGCATCCTCGTCAAATCGCCTCGCCGACGAACCCCCACCTATACCGGTCGCTGAAGGCAGATCCAGTGAACGCATCACCTGGCAGATGGCGAGATCACCCAGATACATCTGCGAGAAACCGCCAATTCCTCCGGTGGCTGATTCCATAAAGCACACATCGGAGCCCAGCATGCAGAAACAGCCGGGACGTACCAGGTGGCTCAGCACCAGGGCAGCCAGATCGGTTGCCAACGCGTGTACCAGGCAGCCGGCCATAGTGATTGGGGACGACGCTCCTCCAATCGTGACGGTGCCCAAAATCAACGGGATGCCGTATTCGGCGGCTCGGACGATCTGGTCGATATGGGTCTTTGCATAGTAGAGTGGCAGCGGCGTTACGATATGAGCAAAATAAGGTCGTTCGACTAAGCTCTTGCGCCCCCCTCGGATTGCTTCGGCAATCTCGATCACCACATCCAGGCTCTCGGCGTGTTCGCAAAGAAATTCCAACGGCTTGGAAGTGTGTTCGGCCAGTACCGCGAACTCGTCTATCTCGCCATGGATATTCGACTGCTCAACGATCTTGCAAGTGACACTAGTGCCATCGATATAGGCCAGGGCATCTACCAACTGGGTGATTTTTACCAGATCTTCGCGGCTGCTGTCGCGCAGTTCACCCGTCATTTCATCATAGACTTTAATGCTGGTCATGCCTGCAAAGAACCAGGTGTGCTGCTTATCCAGGGTAATAAATTCATTACCCGCCCTGTTCCAGAGCCTGGTGCTGCGCGAGGTCGACCGAATAGCATCGCTGACCAAATCGGAGGGAAATCGAACGACTCCTTCGCGACTTAGCTGGCAGCCGGCTGTTGCGAAGAGTTCCATCACATGGGTATCAATATCAAAACCGATACCGGTATCGCGCATCAGCTCCAGGGCTGCATTGACCACCTGATCCACAGCATCTTCGCTGAGTGGCTGGTAGGGCGGCAGGGCTCCGTCTACCAAACCGATGTCTTGCTTCCTGTCCACCTTATCGGCAGTCTGTACCGCCAGTTTCTTTTTTTCACGTGCGCTTCTTTTACGCATAGATTACCTGCAATACCGTTTAAATCCGGGTTGATTATATCGATCATTTAGAAATGTGAAGGATACTCTAAAATTCGGGTATGTTTTAATGAACGTATGACGGGATAGGCATCTGCTAAGATAGATATCCCAAACACAGGGGGTTCCAATGTCGGATTTGTGGCGGCAATCTGCCAGTGATATAGCTCAATTGGTGAAAAATGGCGACGTATCTGCGGTCGAAGTAACCCAGAGCGCTCTCGCTCGCCTCGGCAAGGTTAATCCCGCGGTAAACGCCGTGGTAACCGAGATGCCGGAACAGGCATTATCCGAGGCGAAACGAATCGACGAGACCATCGCCAAAGGGAACAGCGCCGGTATTCTTGGTGGCGTCCCGATCACTGTAAAAGTAAATGTAGACCAGGCCGGCCACGCGACTACTAATGGCCTGCGATTGCAACGCGACTTGATTGCCACCACCGACAACCCGGTGGTTTCCAACCTCCGAAAAGCAGGCGCGATCATTATAGGGCGAACCAACACCCCCGCGTTTTCCTTACGCTGGTTCACGCGTAACAGTATCCACGGTCATACCCTTAATCCTCATAATCCCAAAATTACCCCCGGAGGGTCATCCGGTGGAGCAGCAGCCGCGGTTGCCGCCGGTATCTGTGCTATTGGGCATGGCAGCGATATTGGCGGTTCGATTCGCTACCCTGCATACGCCTGTGGTGTACAGGGCCTACGTCCATCCCTGGGGCGAATCCCGGCGATGAATTTCACCGGCCCGGATCGACATATCGGTGGTCAGCTCATGGCGGTGTCGGGTCCGATCGCAAGATCCGTCGCTGACATACGGATTGCTTTTGAGGCGATGGCGGCAGAGGATTTACGCGATCCCTGGTGGACACCCGTGCCCGTAAATATACCCCTGAAACGTAAACGCGCCGCGCTGACTATTAATCCTGATGGCCTCGACGTCGTGCCTGAAGTAGAACAGGCGCTCCGTGATGCGGCTAACAGGCTCGAGCATGCTGGCTGGCAAGTGATCGAAACCGAATGCCCGCCTTTGCGCAAACCGGCTCTGCTTCAGGCAACGCTTTGGTTGGCTGACTTCCGTCGTAACCCACAAATTATTTCAGATGAAAACGATCCGGATGCGAATTTTATCTACGCACAAATGGACGAGCTGTGTCCGAAAAACGATTTAAATGGAGTATTAGATGCGCTTCAAACCCGCGCTACCCTGCTGCGTGAATGGCAACTGTTCCTGGACGAGTATCCCGTGTTAATTTGCCCTGTTTCGGCGGAACTCCCCTTCCCGGATCAGCTCGATGTCGAATCTCCCGCCGCGTTTCGACGTGTCATGGAAGCTCAACTCACCCAGATCGGATTACCGCTGATGGGGTTGCCCGGATTGGCCGTTAATACCGGCATGATTGGCAACACGCCCGTTGGCGTTCAATTAGTCGCGGGGCGCTATCATGAAAATGCACTATTACTCGCCGGAGAAGCCATTGAAAGCGGAGGTGTAACCCCGAGTGCTATCGACCCCGTGCAATAAGAAGGGGTTTATGAACCTTTCAGACCTGCTCACTGACAGGGCGGCAGAATATGGAAACCGGAAATTCCTGTTTTTCGAACGCCAGGCTGTGATCGATAAATTTAACCATCTTGATCAGGATTCTTTTCGACAAACCCTGACTTTTCGTGAACTGGATGATCGCGTAAACCAGGCCTGCCATTATCTTTCCTCACAGGGCCTGAATCAGGGAGACGTATTTAACCTTCATCTCCCCAATTGCCCCGCTTTTTTGATTCTCTGGTTTGCCGGCGCAAGACTCGGCGCGGTGATGATGCCCACCAATGTGCTGGCATCGGCCGAGGAACTGGGTTACCTGCTGGCGCATTCCAGTGCAAAATTAGCGTTTACGACAGCCGAACATCTGCATACGCTTAACCAATGCCAACGCAAGATCGCATGCCTGGAAAAGATCATCCCTTGCGACCCTTACTCCGATGATCCCGCCGATGCATCGTTTGAAGCGCTGGTTCAGAGGCAGCCAGACACGCCCTGGAATTGTCCCGTCAGCGAGACCGCCATGGCCGCCATCATGTACACTTCGGGAACCACTTCCAAACCGAAGGGAGTGATGGTCACCCACGCCAATTACCTAACCGCAGGCCAGACTGTTGCCGATGCCATTGAACTGGATGAGAGCGATCGGCATTTCATCGTGCTACCGCTTTTCCACGGCAATGCGCAGTACTATTCCACCATGAGCGCCCTGCTTCGAGGCGCGAGTATAGCCTTGATGGATCGCTTTTCAGCGAGCCGGTATTTCGACAAATGTATCGAGTATGACTGCACCGTGGCTAGTCTGTTTGCAGCGCCAATGCGCATGCTACTGGCACAACCGGAAAACCCTGCTCATCGGGATAATAGTTTGCGAATTGTTATGTATGCCCAGAATTTGACCGCGCAACAGATGCACGAGTGGCAGCAACGTTTCAAGGCGCCACTCAGCCAGTTATGGGGAATGACTGAAACCATGGGCCCACCGTTGATGAATCCCCTGCGCGGGGAACGGCGCAACTGGACCCTGGGTAAACCCACCGGTGACTATGAAATCGCCTTAGTGGATGAAACGGGCAAAACGGTAGAATTCGGGCAGGAGGGGGAAATAACCGTGAAAGGAATTCCGGGTAAAACCCTCATGGCGGGGTACTTTCGAAACCCGGAGGCAACCGATAACACCCTTCGAGATTGCTGGCTCCACACTGGCGACAACGCGATACAGGATGAAGACGGCTATTATCGCTTTGTCGATCGCAAGAAGGACATGATCAAGCGATCGGGTGAGCATGTAGCCGCCGGGGAAGTCGAGGCTGTTATATTGCAGCATCCGGCAGTATTTGAATGCGCAGTCATCGGGTTGCCGGACGAATTAAGAGATGAATCCATCGTTGGCGTTGTCGTCCTTCATCAGGGCCGTCATGTTTCAGATACCGATTTGATCGAATTTTGTGCCGGTAAGCTGGCAAAATTCAGGATACCGCAACAAATTATATTCGAGGAATCCCTGCCGAAAACCTCGGTGGGGAAGATCCAGAAGCATCTCATCCGCAATGCCCTGATTGCCCTGCATGGATAATAGTGCTCCGTCCCTCGGATATCAGCTATCAATCGTTTTTTCCAGATTGCGCAACAGCAATCCTTTGGTAATTTCCCCGGTCGGCACGTTCTCAGGCAATGGAATACGTACCCGGTGGCCACTGCCAGGGGCTACCTGTATTGCTTCTCCATTGCGATCCTGAACCATGGAGTCCAGGGTGTACTCGATATTGCCCCCGGGCGTCATGAATTCGAGGGTATCCCCCACGGCAAAGCGATTCTTGACTTCGATTGACAGGCTACCGTCCGCATTGAGCGCACTGACCTCGCCAACGAACTGGTGTCGATGCGATGCCGAGTGACCCGTTTCATAATTTTGAAATTCCTTCGGGACATGGCGTCGGTAAAACCCTTCTGTATAACCTCGATTGGACAGGCTTTCGAGCTGATCCATCAAGCCCATATCAAAGGATTTACCCGCGAGCGCATCGTCGATAGCCCGGCGGTATAGCTGTGCGGTGCGGGCAACATAAAAATGCGATTTGGTGCGGCCTTCGATCTTCAGTGAATCGATGCCGATTTCGATCAATCGCTGTACGTGTTGAATCGCGCGCAGGTCTTTAGAATTCATGATGTAGGTGCCATGCTCATCTTCGTAGGCAGGCATATACTCGCCAGGACGTCCCTGTTCCTGTAACAGGAAAACTTTTTCTTCGGCGTTTGAAGGCTGGTCAGTATCAACCCCATCGGTGGGGCGCTTCGCGACTATATCGCCCTCCAGGGTTTCTTCTGCTTCATGTGCGTCGTACTTCCATCGGCAGGAATTAGTGCAGGCCCCCTGATTGGAATCGCGGTGCGTCATATAACCCGACAACAGGCAGCGCCCCGAGTAAGCGATACACAGCGCGCCGTGTATGAAGGTTTCCAGTTCGATATCAGGACATTCCTGGCGTATCTCGGCAATTTCATCCAGCGATAATTCGCGCGACAAAATAATACGCGTCAGGCCAATCGATTGCCAGAACTTGACCGCCGCGTAGTTAACCACATTGGCCTGTACCGACAGGTGTATCGGCATATCAGGCCAGCGCTCGCGTACCATCATGATAAGACCAGGATCCGACATGATAATAGCATCGGGCTGCATCTCGATGACTTGCTGCATGTCTCTCATGTAGGTTCGTACTTTGTTGTTATGCGGGGCAAGGTTGCTGGCAATAAAAAACAGTTTGTTTTGCTCATGTGCTTGTTGAATCGCGGTAGCCAGGTTTTCCAGCTTATTGAATTCGTTGTTGCGGACGCGCAGGGAATAACGCGGTTGGCCTGCATAGACTGCATCGGCGCCATAAGAGAACGCATAGCGCATACTCTTAAGCGTACCCGCAGGGCATAGTAATTCGGTTTTCATTGATTCTTCGGTTTAGCCTCTATTGGGATCGAATATACGCTCTGTGTTGATACCCGGCAATATCCCTGTTTATTTGTCTATACCAGCCCATTCCATATTCGGGTGCTATACCAAACGGTGTCGGCAGGCAAGGCAAACATTTGACCTGAGATAGCATGCAGGTAACATAGTATTAATTTTTCTTCTATACTCCCGTTAGTTCGACGACTGTTCCAACGGCAACCTATTCAAGATGATATCGATGGCAAAATCCAGGCATTTGTTTCCTTCGCTGCTGGCGAAGCCCCTTTCACTGATACCGGGGCGGGTGCATGCCTCGCTTATCTCAACAGCACTGAATCATCTGTTTGCCCGGCAGATCGCCGATGGTGAGCTTGAGTTCATGGCCGGGCGATATCTTCAAGTAGAGGTCATGGATGCCGAGATTCGATTTACCCTGTCTTTCGATGGCACGCGCCTGCTGGCAGCAAGCGCCGGAAAATCTCCGGATCTGATATTTCGCGGCAATGTGTATGATTTTTTACTGCTGGCTTCACGCAGAGAAGACAGTGACACCCTGTTTTTTCAGCGACGCCTGAAAATAGAGGGCGATACTGAAATGGGCCTGGCAATCAAGAATTTCCTGGATGCCATTGACATAGAGTCACTACCCTATCATCGCCTGATGGACCGGTTTTTGAACGGTGGTGTGCGCCTGTACGAGCGGTTGACCTGATACATGGTTTTCGTCATTCTGACCCACGAGCCCACTACTGTCTGGAATAAATTCATAATAGTAATCCGTAGGTTGGGCTGAGCCTGCAAAGCCCAACATGACTAATGCAAATCAATATGTTGGGGTTCGTCCCTCTCGGCAACTGCTCCTGCGTCGCCTAAAAGCGCCTACTGTTGGTGCTCTAATAAGTTACATGACCGCCATGGAGGGTGGAAATGCAATTGGGTTG
>JADFMY010000024.1 GCA_022563685.1 Pseudomonadota bacterium
GTGATGGAGCGAGTTACGGCCCTGGTCTCCGAGTATGTAAAAAGAATCATGAGCGCCACACTGTTACTTGTTTCTCATGGCGACGCATTGCAGATATTGCAGACGGCATTTTCGAAACAGAGCGCCTCAAGTCATCGGTACCAACCACAGCTTGAAACCGCAGAAATCCGACAGCTGATCCTGGAGCCTGGAGCGGATCACAGTTAATTCCCGCGCACAACTCCTCTAAGGAAGGTCTGATTTATTCAGACCTTCCGGCAGTACATGGAGGTACTGCCAAAATCAGTGCCGTTAAGGCATTGATTTTGTGAGACAAACGAAAATGAAACTTTTCGTTTGTCGTCCTCTGAGAATTCAAGGATGATTTATTCAGAGGTTCCCTAATATGCAAACTGCGCATACAGTGGCAAATGGTCAGACAATTGCTTCCAGGGTTGACCGTTTAAACACTGGCATTCGAGTAACTTTAAATGGTTGAAATAAATCCGGTCCATTTTTAGAATGGGCCAGTTCGAGGGAAAGGTTTTGGCATATTTTCCATGTGACATACGAAACACTTCCTGCATCGCCAGCAATGATTCAAGATGCCTGCCCATGCGCCCATTCCAGTCATTGAAATCGCCCGCCAGTATGACTGGCTCGCCTTCGGCAACGGCGTCGTTGATGTGATGCCGGAGAATATTAATTTGCCGTTTACGTTCAAACCCTACCAGGTCCAGATGTACGCATATCAGGTGTAAACGTACATTACTGTCGGTTAAATTGGTAACGCCATGTAACAAACTTCTACTGGCACGACGGAAACGCGACAAGTTTATATTTTCCCAGCGCTCGAATGGGTGTCTGCTCAGTATCGCGTTACCGTGGTGACCCTTGCTATAGATGGCATTTTTACCATAGGCATAGTGAGGCCAGAGTGTGTCGGCAAGGAATTCAAACTGTGACACCTCTGGCCAGCCCGAAACCCTGCTTTCGTGATGGTAATGGCGCCCCTGAATTTCCTGTAAGAAAACTATATCTACATCGGCCAGCTGCAGATGCTGTCGAATTTCGTGCAGGACGAATTCACGATTGTGCCGGTCGAAGCCTTTGTGAATATTATAGGTTAAGACTTTGAGCATGTCTGGCAAATAGAATAAAGGTAGATAAAGAATAAAGGTAGATAAAGGGGGCGTTACCCCTTAGACCCTCAATACGCGAGAATGACTGCCGAAGGCGGTCAAAATAGTCGCTAACGCGTTTCTGCATATCCTGATCGTCATTAGAAAATTTTTTATTTCCATAGATCGGAAAACTACACGCCCAGTAAATATACGGTGTTTCCTTAAAAATACCGGCTAATCTTTTTTACCCTATTCTTAAAGAACCTTGTTCGGGTCGCGGGGTTATGCCTGACAGGTGCGGGCAGGGTTGCGGCCAGCTCAATCGCCTGCCTGGGCGATAGCCTCGCAGCGGATTTCCCCCAGTAATACCTCGCGGCAGCTTCGACGCCGTAGATGCCACGACCAAATTCGGCGACGTTGAGATAAAGCTCGAGAATTCTTTTTTTCGTCAGATGGCGCTCCATACCGATAGTCAGTAACAATTCGTGCCATTTGCGTAACGGGTTTCGGGAGGAACTGAGGAAGATATTTTTGACTGTTTGCTGCGAAATGGTACTGCCACCGTAAACCAGCCGTTTTTCAGACAGGTTGGATTCCATCGCCGCCTGTAATGCTTCCATATCGATACCCGAGTGCGAATAAAAACGGGCGTCTTCGGCGACGATCAGAGCCCGGATCATATGTCTCGAAATCTTGCTGATGGGTTTTTGTTGCCACGACAGGTCCGGCCATTTCGGGTGTTTGTATTGCTCAAAAATATATTGGCGAATGAAATTCGATTGCTGAACAGGGCCTGCCTGGTAGAGCGACCAGTCCGGCCAGATGCCAATCAGGTAACCGGTGTCCATAATAAATACCAGCAACAGAATTCTTAAGCTCCATCGCACAACGCGCACGGTTGTCCGTGTTCTTAGAAAATAATAGAGGCGTAATTTTAAGGAATAAAATGACATGGCCTGATCCGGGTGCTTGGCTGATACTATTTATAAACCAGAATCGCCTTCGCTGCTGTTATATTATTTCATTTTCCGGTTTTGCCGAAATTTTGTAACTTCCAGGTAACCTGCGCCCGGGTTCGATCAACCTCAGCTTAGGGCTGGCAAATCGGTAGCGGTGACCCATCGAAAGGCCGATTTCCAGTGATCGAAAATTTTCGTGTAGATTTAAACCTATAACTGAAAAAAGCTGTCTATAATCGCTGGCATTCAAACAGTGGTGTAAGCCGTGTACGGAAATCGAAATCCCGCAGTCGTTAATTATACCCCAACACCGGGTATTAAGGCGTTTGCGATTCTATCCGCATTTGAAAGTGCGGCCAGAGCAATATTAATATCGGTTTTGCCGATTGCTATGTACCGGGTTTATGCCGATGCCCAGGTGGTTTCGGAAGTCTATTTTCTGATCGGTGTTTTATCACTTGCGATGGCACTGCTGGTGCCGTGGATTAGCCGGTTCGTTCCAAGACGATGGCTTTATACCACCGCGGTGATCGTCTTCATTATCGGTTCGGCTATCGGTGCTTTAGCCGAATCCTGGGTGCTTGCCATCGGCCTCGGTTTAATGACCCTGTCGGTGGTGGTGATTACCGTATGCTTCAATGCTTACGTGATGGACTACGTCAGTCGTTGCAAATTGAGCGAAATCGAAACCCTGCGCCTGTTCTATAGTAGCGCAGCATGGACCGCAGGACCCTTTCTCGGTATCTGGTTGATGGGTATCTGGAGGCCTGCGCCATTTATATTGTCCGGATTAGCCGCCTGTATCTTACTCGCCGCGTTCTGGCGGTTCAGGCTCGGCAATGGCAAGGCCATTCAAAAGGCAAAAAGCAGGCCCCCCAACCCTTTTGCTTATCTGCATCTGTTCGCCAAACAGCCGCGCCTGGTGGCAGGATGGACGTTTGCGGTGATTCGCTCCTGTGGCTGGTGGGTATATGTCGTTTATCTGCCGATATACGCGGTAGAAAATGGCTACAGCGAGCAATTGGGCGGCATCCTGTTATCGGCATCCAATGCCTTCCTGTTTCTGACGCCACTGATGTTAAAGGCGATGCGTGGCCGCGTCCGTAAAGCAGTGATATTGGGTTTTGCCGGGAGTGGCATATTATTCTTGCTCGCTTCGTTCGACCTTGCCGGGCAACTTCTAGTTATTGCATTGCTGGTGGGTGCTTCAATATTTCTGATAGTGCTCGACATGTGCGCCGGTTTGCCATTCCTGATGGCTGTACGGCCATCCGAGCGAACCGAAATGGCGGCAGTTTATTCTACCTACCGGGATGTCTCAGGTGTTCTCACACCGGGCGCAGCGAGTCTGTTGCTGATATTTTTACCCTTGCAATTCATGTTTAGCCTGACTGCTATCTGTCTGTTTAGCTGCGCCTGGCTGGCGACTAAATTACACCCTCGCCTGGGCAATAAGAAAATCACTCCAATCGTAATCGATCACCGGGCCGAAGAAGTTTAATCGACACGTCAACCGCTGTCGCCGAGCTTTCGTTCACGATTTCTGCCAAAAATCATTATGTGCCAGGCCGAAATAACAGTTGGCCATGGCGACCAGTTTGGCGGTTTTCCCGCTTTCAAGTAGATTATTAAAATGGTACCTGCCCCAAAATACGTACTGGCTGGCAGGTAAATTCCTTGATGTATATCGACATGTCAAGGACCAGTTTAAGTTATAATTAAGCCCCAAAATTTGATATAAAGATGAGGTGATACAATGGCTATATCATCAACACTTAGTGAGTTTTTAGATCAGCAAAAGGTGGCGTTCGCCCTCATTCCCCATCCCCATACCAGCAATAGTATGGATACCGCGCGACAGGCCCACGTTCCGGGTAAACGTCTGGCCAAGGCGGTGGTCGTCAAGGAGGACGGTAACTATTCCATGGTTATCGTACCATCGGTCGAGCAGGTGGATCTTGTCCTGTTGCGCGAGCAGATCGGGCACGGCGTGAAGTTGGCAACAGAATCTGAATTAGGTGAGTTATTCCCGGATTGTGCCATAGGTGCAGTGCCACCAGTGGGGGCCGCATGGGGCCTGGATACCTACCTCGACGAGTGTTTCCTTGAGGATGACGAGGAAGTGTTTTTTGAAGCCGGCGATCACGAGGACCTGGTTCGAGTGACCGGTGACCAGTTTCAGAAACTGTTGGGGAATGTAAAGTCTGGCCGCTATGGCCATACCATCTGAGTTGTAACTCGACACCGCGCCCGCGCCCGCATATTGCATGATTCATCAATATGGGCGCCGCCTTCGTGCAATATGCGGGCTAGATTTCTTTGGCGTGAAAATGGACCGGGCAAGGGCATCAAACGCCTTGTCCGGCTGGTTCTCTATCTGTACAGAATTAACATCGAATTGATTCGATGAGGGCTGCGCGCTAACCATTACAGGTTTGTACTGAAGTGAAGTGATTTTTTCTGATAATTCCGGCACAATCAGCGCTTCAATAAAACCCGACCAGGTTTCGGCCTAACCACACAAGGGGCAAGATTTGTACAGCATTGCGGAACAGCGTCTCTCGCGGTTAGTCGATAGCGGAACTGGTGATCTATTGGTCTCCGGCCAGGTGGGTCTGGAAAAAGAAAGTCTGCGTGTCATGTCCGACGGCAACCTGGCTCAGACCCGGCACCCCAGGGCCCTTGGTTCTTCGCTTACTCATCCCTACATCACTACCGATTACTCGGAGGCTCTGGCGGAATTCATCACTCCACCCAGCGATTCGATTCCTGCTGTCCTGGATTTCCTGCGCGACACCCAGTGTTTTGTGTATGAAAATCTGGGGGATGAATTTCTCTGGGCCACCAGTATGCCCTGCGTGGTCGCCGGAGAAACCAGCATACCCATTGCCGAATATGGCAGCTCAAATCCAGGGCTGATGAAAACTGTTTACCGACGTGGTCTGGGCCATCGCTACGGCCGCCTGATGCAGATTATCGCCGGGGTCCATTTCAATTATTCATTTGCAGATGCTTTCTGGCCCGCGTTCCAGGAGATCGAAAAGGACAGCCGGCCATTACAGGATTTTACTGCCGACAGTTACTTTGCACTCATTCGTAACCTGCAGCGTTTCGGTTGGCTGGTGCCCTATCTGTTCGGCGCTTCGCCCGCGGTTTGTAAATCTTTTTTGGGTGGGGCCGAGACCAATCTGGATACCTTTGACGCATCTACCTATTACGAGCCCTATGCTACCTCCCTGCGCATGGGCGATATCGGTTATCAAAATAACAAGGAAGCCAAAACAGGGGTCAAGGTCTGCTATGACAACCTGGATGCCTATGTCACCAGTCTCTCACAGGCGATTGAGACGCCCTGTCCCGAGTATGAAAAACTCGGTGTGGTGGTGAAGGGACGTTACGAGCAGCTCAACGCCAATATCCTGCAAATTGAAAACGAGTACTACAGCACGATTCGCCCCAAGCAAATTGTCGATGCCTTCGAAAAGCCGGTGCACGCACTCAAACAACGGGGGGTGCGCTATGTAGAATTACGTTCCATCGATGTCAATGCATTCGAGCCACTGGGCATTAATGAGCGCCAGTTGCGTTTCCTGGAAGCCTTCCTGATTTTTTGCCAACTGCATGAAAGCCCTGTAATCGGTGCTAAAGAAGGTGAGCACATCGATCGCAACGAGCTTGTTGCCGCACATCGCGGTCGTGACCCGCGTCTGCTTCTGTATCGGGGTGACGAAAAAATACTGCTTCGGGACTGGGCCAGGGAAATTATCAGCGCCATGACCGGCGTGTGCGAACTGCTCGATAAAGATTTACCGGGCAAACCCTACAGCGCGTCGCTGGCGGCACAACAGGAAAAGGCGCAGGATGCCGATTTCACCCCATCGGCGCGTATGCTGGAGGCCATGCGCCGCGAAGGCGAGGGTTTTTTCCACTTTGCTCTGCGCAAGTCGCAACAGCATCAGGCCTATTTTCGCAGCCTCGATCTGGACCCGGAACGCCGTGAAATGTTTAACCGGCTGACAGGCGAGTCTCTTGCCAGGCAGCAAACGATGGAAGCGGATAATGATGAATCCTTTAGCGATTACCTGCAGCGCTACTTTAGCCAGTAGATTTAGAATCTTACCAATACGCTGGTGGAAACCCGAGGCGCCCATGAAGAAGCTGAAAAATGAAAAAGAAATGCTAAAGAAAGCGATCATCGAGGGTGTCAAATATGGCGAAAAAAGGGGCGTGGTCGAATTCGAACCGACAGATTCGGCGCATGAGAAAATCCTGTATATCTATAGATTGCTTGTTCACGATAAGGTGATACAGCCCATCCCGGAAGATCAGGTTTCACAGAAATCCATGATGCATAAACTGGCGATTTGGGCATCGAAGCTAGAGTAAAGCCTGATTTATTTCCTGCCGGGAAAAAGGGTCATGCAAAGTGCAGTCTGAAAACCTGAAAAATATCAAGGTGCTTGCTTTTTACTTTCGGCGGAGGTATTTCGAAAGTATAAGCCTGATCCCGGGCGCTATACCGACTGCCAGACTCGATAAAGTTCCGGGTCAGCCAGAATGTCATACAGGGCATCGTCCAGAATACTTGCCCAGCGTTCAGCGCCCTCTTCGGTGTCAACCAGATCCTGGCGAATTTCGATTGAAACATGCGGCAGGCCGGCGGCCTCGGCATGATGGTCGATGGTATAGTCGGACAGATGTTTGCCAGAGTAGGGTTCGTTATCACCGATGTTGAAACCATCCGGATGGGCACGTAGATTGTTCATTAAGGGTACTGGAATACGTGGATCCTGGTCCCACAACACACCTGCATGCCAGGGGCGGGAAAACCCCGCCATTTCGGGTGTAAAACTATGGATAGAAATAAAAGCCGGCACGACCTCCTTTTCTTTGAAACGGTGGAGCATCGTGTCAATGGCCCTTCGATAAGGCGTAAATAAGCAATGTATTCGTTGATTACGCTGTGCATCAGACATGTTCTGGTTGCCCCTGATAACCGTATTGTCACTAAGCTCCGGCATGATACTGTCATCTTCGAGACTGCGATTTAGATCGACAACCAGACGAGAATAACCCGCCAGAATAGCAGGGGCGTCAAGATGCTGTGAAAGATGATGAATTAATTTTTTGGTGCCAATGTCATAAGCGATATGCTGTTCGAGTGCTGTGTCGTCGAGACCGAGCTTATGCAGTATTTTCGGTATGGCGTTACTGGCATGATCACCGACGAGCAATATCTTAGCCTTGCCCTGTTCATTAATAATCGCATACGGCGGCGGATCCCCCGGCCCGATCATTGGATATTCATCTGATTGCATTGGTCTGATTAAATTCATGTCTTGCATTTGATACCGATGGTTTGGATCATAGAGTATTTTTTCTACTTTCGTAAAGTAATGAAACGTCAGCCATTGTGCGCGACTACCTGAACCACTTGCAAAGCATTTTCTCGTAGCGCTTTTGCAAGATTCAGCATCATGGGTTGATATTGATCGCCGAGCAACAGGCTTAAATTGGGTTGTTTGATCTTACCCTGGGACAGCATTTCTACCACGCGCGAGACGCTCTCGAGTGCTTCGCTACTGACATCTTGCCAGATGCTGATATCGAAGCCACAACTTGATAGCGATTCACGATAATCATCAGCACTCGCCAGGAAACTCGTGCTAGCCTGTCTGGTCCAGGGCATCGGGTATTCGATTCTATCGCTATTGCCGTCGCCCAGCATGACTTCGTACATCAGCAATTTACCATCATGATTGAGTACGCGCGCAAATTCCTGCCAGAGTGCGGCCTTTTTTTCGATGTTCATCGTCACGTGCTGGGCCCACAAGGCGCTGAAATGGTTCTCGGAAAATGGCAGGGCCAATGCGTTAGCCTGGGTGAATTGTGTTCGAGCAGCCAGGTTGAGCCGTTTTGAAATCAATTCGGCGGCACTGCAATAATCTGCACTGAGGTCGACTCCGACCACCCGACAGCCTGTTTGTGTGGCGATCACCCTTGCCGGCCCACCGAGGCCACAGCCGACGTCGAGTAGCAGGTCATCGCTATCGAGCCCGGCGATTTCAAGCATAGCCAGGGTCGCCGGTAAGCCACCGATATGAAATTGATCGAGCGCCGCGATCAGCGCCGGGTCGAATGGCTGCTGGTCCTTTCTGGCCTGTTCCAGTGCCTGCGTGATCGCCTGCTCGATATTGTTGCAACGATAATTTTCGCCAGGCGTACTCAACGGGTTTGCCATCGAATCGCGTCGCTCTTTTTTAATTCGACAAAGTCCTGGTCGATTGCAACCGGTGCGTGATTGATCCAGCCGGGGTAGGCGGGGCCGTGGCTGCTTAAGGCCTGTCGCGCATCGATTTGAACATGGCTGGACAACTGGTTGCTGAGAATCAAGGGTTCATAACAGCAGTCGATCGATGCCAGCAATTCATCCCAATGGGGTCGTGGTTGCCGTGAAATGAGATCGCTTAGTTCTGCAATAAGCGTAAGTTGTGGCATCGATTCATATTGACGATCGATCCAGTGCGGCCGAGCGATAGCCTCGCAAAAGTTTTTCCAGAAATGTGCCTCTATCGCACCGAGGCTGATAAATTCCAGATCCTGACACTGGTAGATGTTGTAACAGGCCGCGCCGCCGTTGATCACAAATCCGGCGCGTTCAGTGGCGCCCTGTAATAGCGGTGCATATTGCCAGGACAAGCTGGTCTCAAACAGGCTGATATCAAGAAAGGCGCCCTTGCCACTGCGTGCGCGAGCGTACAGCGCCGCCAGAATGGTAATGCTCGCCTGCATCGCACCGGCGTGGTCTGCAATCGGGGGAAAACTCATCACTGGTCTTTCCGCAGTACCGCTGACGCTGAGCTGGCTGGTCGCAGCACAGTAGTTCAGGTCGTGACCGGCACGCAATTTATATGGGCCGGTCTGCCCGTAACCGGATAGTGCGCAGTGAATCAAGCGTGGATTGATAGGCTCCAGGATATCGCGACCGAAGCCGAGGCGTTGTAACACACCGGGGCGGTAGGATTCGAGTAGTACATCGGCATCGGTGAGTAATTCCAGCAGGGTTTGTTTGCCGGAATCTGATTTCAAATCGATGCGGGCAACGCGTTTACCCCGGTTAAGGTGACGGTAAACCGGTGAGACCTTATCGTCACCGCTATACATGAACTTACGCATCGGGTCACCAGCTGGTGGTTCGATCTTGATCACGTCGGCGCCAAGGTCCGCGAGCTGGCGGGTAGCATAAGGGCCGGGCACGTACTGGGATAAATCGATAACCCTGATATCACCCAGAAAACGCTGTGATTTCAAGTCGTTATCCGGTTTCAACGGGGCGACTCAATCGTATTGGCGGATATCGTCGATCACTTTTCCGTCGTTGGGCAGGCTATCGGGCTCGACTAATTCGACTTCGCCACGTAGCTTGCAGATCTGGCGAATACTATCGATGATGCTATCGACAAGCGATTCATCCGAGCTGTTGCATTCGCATTTCAGCTTGATCTGGTCGGCCTCGTCGACCCAGTCGATTATCAGGCGCGCCTTGATGATTTCATCGTGTCGCTTCACCACCTTATCGATCTGCTCGGGGTGGATAAACATGCCGCGAACCTTGGCGGTTTGATCGGCTCGGCCCATCCAGCCCCGGATGCGTTTATTGGTGCGTCCACAGGGACTGGTGCCCGCCATAATCGCGGACAGGTCGCCGGTTGCAAAGCGGATTAATGGATACTCTGGATTCAAACTGGTGACCACGACCTCGCCGACTTCGCCATCGGCTAAGGGGTCACCGGTGCCGGGACGCACGATTTCGAGGTAAACCCCTTCATCGATTATCAGGCCTTCCTGTGCGCTGGATTCGTAGGCGATTACCCCGAGGTCAGCCGTGGCATAACATTGTTGAACGCGAATACCGCGCTCAACGAAGCCCGCTCGCAGCGAAGGAGGCAGGGCTTCGCCACTCACCAGGGCCTTGTTGATGGAACTGACATCGGTGTCCAGTTCATCCGCCTTATCGAGAATGATTTTTAAAAACGACGGTGTGCCGACATAGCCCTGCGGAGATAAATCGGCGATGGTTTGCACCTGTAGTTCAGATTGCCCAACACCTGCGGGTATGACGCTACATCCAAGCGCGTGGGCGCCACTGTCGAGCATCGACCCTGCAGGGGTGAAGTGATATGAAAAACAATTGTGTATCCGCTCGCCAGGGCGAAAACCGGCGGCGTAGAGTGTGCGCGCAAAACGCCAGTAATCGTGACGGTTGCAACCCGGTTCATAAATTGGTCCGGGTGAGGCGAATATATGCGTCAATTCTGGCGCCGCAATAGCGGCGTATCCACCAAAAGGGTGGTTGCTTTTCTGCCGTTCGATTAATTCGGATTTGCGTGTAATCGGTAATTTTGCGATTGCTTCGATATCGGTTATTTCGTCTGGACTGACATCGCCAGGCAACGATCGATAGGCGGGTGCTTTATTTTTTGCATGGGAGACCTGGTTGCTGACGGCCTGAATCAGAGCCCGCTGGCGTTCCAGAGGATCGCGGGTTTCGAGACTATCGTAATGTTCGCTCATATTAGTATATTGGCTCTTCCCCTAATTCTGTAGGGTCGAATTCATTCGACCAATTGTGCGGGTGTTCATTATTGGCCGAATAAATTCGGCCCTACAAGCATAATCTACCCACTCAATTTGGGGAAGGGCCTAAATCTAATGTTGATGGTTTGTAGCGAATGGCTCCGTCATTATGCCAGCCAGCGTTTACGTCGACGGTAGTGCTTCACTTTGCGGAAATTGACACGTTCACCCTGGCTGATACCGAGATAAAACTCCTTTACGTCCTTATTTTCGCGTAACTCGTCAGCCGTGCCATCGAGCACCACACGTCCGTTTTCCAGGATATAGCCATACTTGGCATAACGCAGGGCGATATTGGTATTCTGTTCGGCGAGCAGGAATGTGACGCCCTCTTCGGCATTCAGACGTCCTACAATCTCAAAGATTTCTTCGACCAGTTGCGGCGCCAGGCCCATCGATGGTTCGTCGAGTAAAACCATTTTCGGTCGCGACATTAACGCCCGGCCTATAACCACCATTTGTTGTTCACCGCCGGAGGTGTAACCGGCCTGGGCTTTGAAACGTTCCTTCAGTCTGGGGAAATAACTGTAAACCAGTTCCAGATCACGCTGAATCGCGGCGTTACCATCCTTGCGGGTATAGGCGCCGGTAAGCAGGTTTTCCTCAACCGTCAAATGTTCAAAGCAATGGCGGCCTTCCATGACTTGAATGACACCTTGCCGAACCAGGTCAGACGAGGTGAGCCTGTCAATACGCTCACCTCGAAACTCAATGGTGCCCTTGGTGATATCGCCGCGTTCGGGACGCAGCAAATTAGAAATCGCTTTCAGCGTGGTGCTTTTACCCGCGCCGTTGGCGCCGAGCAGGGCGACGATGCCCTGCTCGGGAACTTCGAGTGAAACACCTTTCAATACCAGTATGACGTGGTCGTAGATCACCTCTATATTGTTGACTTCCAACATAGGTTTGGTATCGGTCTGGATTGCAGTTGCGTTCACTGTTCGCTCATTCCTATAGGTCAAATAACCAGGGTCTGACCGACTAATTAGCAGGTACGCGCTGTGACATTATTTTCAGCCGCGTATTGTGCTGAATCTGCTGCAACTAGCGGCCCGGTTATATCGCGAAGTGGCTCATAGAATCCGGTCACCATGCTCCATTTTTTCGCTTTGGCATCCCATTGCTGCAATGCTACCTGTCCAGGGCCTTCGTGATTTTCACAGGTGATCTTGACCGGGATGGTAAAGTCTGGCAAGCCCAGCTCTTTCAAACGAGCTTCGTCAACATCGAGTGCTTCGAAACCATCGCGCACATGCTTACCGGTAACTTTGTTGGTACCGTGAATAGCCATAGCCGTGCGAATCGCTTCAGCGGTCCACATTGCTGCTACCAGTCCTCGATTGTAGAGCACCTCGCCAATACGCGCGCGTTCACCCAGCCCCTTACCGGCATCGTAAATATACTTTTTGATGTCGTCGTGCGCAGGGAAGTTGTCGCCCGGCTGGTGAAACGCACCGGAGAGATAGCCATCTGCGGCAGCGCCGGCAGGCAATACATCGTTTTCGGAACCCGACCACCAGGCACCGATAAAGCGATTCATCGGATAACGAATCGACCCGGCTTCTTTAATGGCGACCTGGTTCATCACGCCCCAGCCCCACATCAACACCCAGTCGGGCTTCTCTTTCCGAATTCGTAACCAGGTTGCTTTTTGCTCCTGACCAGGATGATCGACGGGCAACAGTAAGAGTTCGAATCCGAATTTCTTTGCAGCAACTTCGAGCGTGCGAATAGGTTCTTTACCGTACGCCGAGTTATGATAAACAAGGGCTATTTTTTTACCCTTTAGATTTTCCATTCCCCCTTCTTTCTCGCCAATATACTTTACGAATATGGTTGCCTGGCTCCAGTAGTTAGCAGGAAAGTTAAACACCCAGGGGAATATCTTTCCGTTAGCCGCCGATGCACGGCCATAGCCCATCGAAAAAATGGGGATTTCATCGACACTGGATTTTGGAATCAACTGATAGGTAATACCGGTTGACAGGGGCTGGATTACGAGGGCGCCTGATTCACCTGCATTTTTGACGCTTTCATAACACTCTACACCGCGTTTGGTGTTGTATGCCGTTTCACAGGGAATCAGGTTGATTCTTGTGTTGTTGATGCCCCCATCGCGTGCGTTGAGCATGTTCAAATAATCGCCATACCCATTGGCAAAGGGAATGCCGTTCGGCGCATAGGGGCCGGTACGGTAGTCAAATGATGGAATTGTCAACTCGTAAGCACTGGCAATCCCGGATAGTAGTGGCACCGCCAAAAGCGCAGCCACAATCGTTTTGCTTAGACTTCTAATTTTCATTGTTTCCTCCGGTTATATACAAGGATGTATTGTATGCCGATTTTGCAGGAGCAAAAAGCGGCGATATACAAGGATGTATTGTATGCCGATTTTGCAGGAGCAAAAAGCGGCGATATACAAGGATGTATTGTATGCCGATTTTGCAGCAGCAAAAATCGGTAATATTATTTCCAACAACTTTCAAACAACATCTTACTACATACGTCAGCCACCGTTTCATCAGCTTGCTTGACCCTTTAGGGGTGTTTGCAAACTAATGCGGAAACGGCCATAGACGCAATTTTTCCTTGGCGATCCGCCACAGGCGTGCGAGCCCATGTGGTTCGACAATCAAAAATACAATAATCAGTGCCCCGACAGTCATGATTTCAATGTGAGCAGCCAGTGCGGTGTTGGTACCGAGCCCACCGACCAGAATATTTTTTAACAATATGGGCAGCAGCACCAGAAAAGCAGCACCTAAAAATGAACCGAGCACCGAGCCCAGGCCACCGATGATAATCATAAACAATACCAGAAATGACTGGTTAATATCGAAGGCATCTGTTGGCTCTGCCGATCCAAGCCACACGGCAAAATACAATGCCCCGGCCATACCGATATAAAAAGAGGAGATCGCAAATGCAGATAACTTGGCAATTAACGGCCGTACGCCGATCAACTCGGCGGCTATATCCATATCGCGAATCGCTATCCAGTTGCGCCCCAGCCGGCCACGCGCCAGATTTTTTGCTACCAGTGCAAAAATCGCAACGATGGATGCGCACAATAAATACTTCGCCGCCGGCGGTGCTGCCGGACCGGTAATGAGCACGCCAAACAACGTCATCGGCGGGGCGGTAATCATGCCAGTCAGGTTATAGTTAACAAACCAGCCGACCTTGTTGAACAACCAGATTAGAAAAAACTGTGACGCGAGTGTCGCAACGGCGAGATAAAAACCCTTGATGCGTAGCGATGGTAATCCAAACAGGGTTCCGACCGCAGCGGTGATTAAACCGGAAATAAGTACCAGCGGTATAAACCCCAGCTCTGGAAACGCGACCATCAACTTATAAACCGAAAACGCGCCAACGGCCATAAACCCGCCTGTACCCAGCGAAACCTGTCCGCAATAACCGGTGAGAATATTCAGGCCCAACGCCGCCAGGGAATAAATAAGAAAAGGCAACAGCAGGGCGTTGATCCAGTATTCACTAGCCACCATGGGTACGATGACAAAAGTCGCGAATAGCACGGCATAAATAACGTATCGGTCTTGTGTGATAGGAAACAACGCCTGATCGGCGCTGTAACTGGTTTTAAACTGTCCTGTTTCACGGTAAAACATTGCTAGCCTCTGACTCTCTACACTCTTTCTATTATTCGTTCGCCAAACAATCCTTGCGGGCGAAACAGCAAAAACGCCAGTGCAAGCATATAGGCGAACCAGTTTTCAATCGCGCCACCGACCATTGGCCCGACATAAATCTCGGCAACTTTTTCACCAACGCCGATGATCAGGCCGCCGATGATCGCGCCTGGTATCGAGGTAAATCCACCAAGAATGAGTACCGGCAAGGCCTTTAAGGCGATCAGTGATAGTGAAAACTGTACGCCTGATTTTGAACCCCACATGATGCCGGCGACCAGCGCGACGACTCCCGATACCGACCACACGATCACCCAGATCGTACGCAGTGAAATACCCACCGAAAGCGCTGCCTGATGATCGTCGGCCACCGCGCGCAGGGCGCGCCCCGTGCGCGTTTTATGAAAGAATACAGACAGCACGGCGACCATTACTGCGGCCGTTGCCGCCGCAAAAACTTCGAGCTTTTCGACGTAGATATCAAAATTATCCAGCATCCAGTCGGAGGCTCCCTGCGGGATACCTATATCCAGTAATTTTACATCCGAACCCCACAATATATCGCCGAATCCCTCGAGCACGTAGGCCAGTCCAATGGTCGCCATGAATAGAATGATAGGCTCCTGATTGACCAGGTGTTGCAGCATCAGCCTTTCGATAAGCCAGGCCAGCGCTATCATGACTAGAATAGTTCCAGCGATGGCAAGCCACACCGGCATACCAAATTTATCCATGAAACCAACCAGCGTCAGCGCGGCGAACAGCGCCATGACGCCTTGAGCAAAATTAAACACACCGGAGGCCTTAAAAATGAGTACGAAACCCAGCGCCACCAACGAATACATGACGCCGGCCATCACGCCGCTGAGCACGACTTCGATAAAAAAGATCACTGCAGGGCACCTTTGTTAATTGACTCAGTCATGCGCCACTCCCAAATAAGCTTCGATCACTTTCTCGTTGGTGCGAATTTCGTTTGGCGAGCCATCGGCTAACTGACGGCCATAGTCGAGTACTACAACGCGGTCCGACAAATCCATCACCACGCTCATGTCGTGTTCGATCAATATGATCGTGGTGCCAAACTCCATGTTAACGTCGATGATGAAACGCGACATGTCTTCCTTTTCTTCGCTATTCATGCCTGCCATTGGCTCATCGAGCAATAGCAGATCGGGTTCTGCGGCCAGCGCACGCCCTAGTTCGACTCGTTTTTGCAACCCATAAGGTAGTTTCCCGACCTGCTTCTTGCGAATTGCCTGTATGTCGAGGAAGTCGATAATCTGTTCGGCTACCCTGCGGTTTTCCAGCTCTTCGGCTCTCGCCGGGCCGATATGCAGCGCCTGCCAGAACAGATTGGTCTTCATTTTCAGATTGCGCCCGGTCATGATGTTATCGAGCGTACTCATACTCTTAAACAGAGCGATATTTTGAAAGGTGCGTGCAATTCCCTGGCTTGCGGCTTCGTAAGGGCGCATCTGCTTACGTGTTTGACCTTTATAGGTAATCGTCCCCTGTTGCGGATGATAAAAGCCATTGATCACATTCAGCATCGAGCTTTTACCCGCGCCGTTGGGGCCAATAATTGCACGAATTTCGCCTTTTCGGGTATCGAAGCTGACCCCATCGAGCGCCTTTACGCCACCGAACGTGAGGCTGACGCCTTCAACCTCGAGTAACACTTCATCGCTTGAACCGTTTGTTGTCATTAGATTGCAGAAATTAACCCGTTTCTTGTGCAGTTTGAAAGGTTTTTGCATCACGAATTTCGAGATCGCCGGCAATCATGCCCTTGCGGCCATCTTCAAAAACGACATCGGTTTCCACCTTTATACGACTGACGCATGGATTGTACAGGGCGTCGATCAGGTCTGCGTAGCGTTCGTGGATGATTTGGCGTCGAACCTTGCGCGTACGGGTCAATTCTCCGTCATCGGCGTCGAGTTCCTTGTGCAATATAACGAATCGCGTAATTTGAGAATTGGCTAGCGCTTCATCTCGCGACAGGTCCATATTCACCTGCTCGATACATTCCTGCACCATCGAATACACCTCCGGGCGAGAAGCCAGGTCCTGGTAACTGGCATAGGCGATATTGCGTCGTTCGGCCCAGTTGCCTACTGCCACCAGATCGATGTTGATCATCGCGGTTACCCGCTCGCGCTGGTTGCCAAAGGTTACCACTTCGAGAATTTGGGCAAAAAATTTGAGTTTATTTTCGATAAATTTCGGAGCAAACAGCGAGCCATCGCTCATGGTGCCAACGTCTTTGATACGATCGATTATTTTTAACTGACCGTCATGATCGAATAATCCGGCATCCCCGGTGAGAATCCAGCCATCCGCATTCTTTGATGCCCGGGTGGCCTCCGGGTTTTTGTAATATTCCTTGAAAGCGCCTGGGCTACGGAATATCACTTCGCCGTGCTCGTCGATTTTTACCTCGACATCAGCAAGCGGTACTCCGACTGTATCTGAACGCACCGCGTTGCTGTGTTGCGCGGTTAAAAATGGTCCGGCTTCGGTTTGCCCGTAAACCTGTTTTAAATTAATTCCGATCGAGCGATAAAAGTCGAACATATCAGGACCTATCGCTTCTCCGGCAGTCCAGGTAATGCGTGTTTTGCTATACCCGAGATTATTGCGCAAGGGTCCGTAGGCATATATTTCGCCGAGAAAATAAAGCAGCCTGTCGACCAGGCCGACTTTTTTCCCGGACTGAATGCTAATCCCGACACGACTGGCGTGTTCGATGAAGAAGTTGAACAACTTTCGCTTGATTCTTGCTGCATCCTCCATGCGCGTCAGGATATCGGTACGTTGACCTTCCAGTACGCGCGGCGAGGTAAAATGAAAGCTTGGACCGATTTCTTTTTTATCCTGCAACAGGGTGTCGTGATTCTCCGGGCAGCAAACGCAATAACCAGTGCAATAGGCCAGGGTATAACAAAGGAAGTGATCGACCACCCATGCCATCGGCAAATAGGCGACCACCGAATCCTTTTCGGTTAATGACTCCAGTGCGGCTACTCGTTCCGCGCCAAAAATCAAACTGGCATGCGTAAGAACCACGCCTTTTGGTTGACCGGTTGTGCCCGAGGTATACAGCAGCACAGCGACGTCGTCGCCGTTACTCAGTGCGATCTGGTGTTCAAAAAAATCAGGGGATTTGGCAGCGTATTCGACTCCGCTTGCCTGAATGCTTTCGAATGAAAAAATGTGTTCCGGGTTGTAGTCACCCAGGCCGCGCGAGTCGTCGTAAATAATTATTTCGATCGAACGGTCTACCTCGTGTACCTGCAGGAGTTTGTCCACCTGTTCCTGATCTTCGGCAAGCGCAAATTTTACTTCGGCGTGATCGACCACATAGATCAGTTCTTCAACGACCGCGTCCTGATAAGTGGGGACGGGTATACCGCCCAGACTCTGCGCGGCGCACATCGCCCAGTACAATCTTGGACGGTTGCTACCGATAATGAACAGCTTGTCGCCGCGGGTAAATCCATGTGCGGCCAGACCGTTGGCGAAGGATCTAATTTCCTCGGCGGCCTCGGCCCAGGTCCAGGTTTGCCAGATTCCGAACTCCTTTTCCCGCATCGATGGGACATCCGCGAACTGAGCAGCATTGCGCAACAACAGCTTGGGAAAGGTGTCGAGGCTTGTATCGGTTAGCGCGTCATTCATAGTAATTGTATACAATTACTGTATATATTCCCCAAAATAGTACAATTTATTCTAATTATTGTCGTTATTGTTGACAATTTGAACCGGAATTTTACGTGTAGCTACGCTTTGTGTCTATCAAAAAATTATCCGTATATCCGATTTCTTCTATCGACCGGATTTTTTAGACCAAATTTTGCCTGTTAAGTTATCAAACGCAAGCAAAAAACGCGATTTTGTTCATATCGTTCACTTTACATCGGGTTTTCCAGCTAAAAATTGCCCGCCTAATCATACTGGTAAAATCCTCGCCCGCTTTTACGGCCCAGATATCCCGCATCGACCATTTGCTGTAGCAACGGGCAGGGGCGGTACTTGGAGTCTCCGAATCCCTCGTGTAAAACCCTGATCACCGACAGGCAGGTATCGAGTCCAATCAGATCGGCCAGTGCCAGCGGCCCCATCGGGTGGGCCATGCCGAGCTTCATCACTTCGTCTATCGCCTCGGCGCTGGCGATGCCTTCGTAGAGCGTGTAAACGGCTTCATTGATCATTGGGATCAGAATTCGATTCGCGACAAATCCAGGACTATCCCTGGCCTCGACCGGAACCTTGCCGATGTGTTCGCTCAATTCATGCACTTGTCGATAGGTAGTGTCGTCGGTTTGCAGGGCTCGAATGACTTCCACCAGCGCCATCATCGGAACCGGATTCATGAAGTGCATACCGATCACCTGTCCGGCGCGCTGTGTCGCTCCGGCGATACGGGTTAAAGAGATCGACGAAGTGTTGCTCGCTAGAATCGCGTCGGCTTTGCATATTTGATCGAGCTGTTCGAAGATACCCAGCTTAAGGGTCTCGTTTTCGGTTGCAGCTTCGATCACGATATCGACCTCGGCGAGCGCCTCCAGAGCTGTCGCCGTTTCGATGTTCGACAGTGCCTGTTGCTTGTCGGACTCGCTACTCTTCTCTTTTTTGATCATGCGATCCATGCTGGTGTTTATGGTCTCAAGCCCGAGTTGTACCTGGGCCTCACCGATATCCTGCATGATCACTTTCAAGCCCGCAGCCGCACATACCTGTGCAATCCCGTTACCCATAGTGCCGGCGCCGACCACGCCCACCGATTTGATGTTCATATTGGTTTTCTCTTGGTTAAATTCATTATTAGATTGTATGTCATTCCAGCCTTAACCCCACTACTGATGTGATGGATGCCTCGCCATGTCGGCGTCGCCTATTAAGAACCCGTAGATTGGGCTGAGTTTGGGAAGCCCAACATGACTAATGCAAATCAATATGTTGGGGTTCGTTCCTCTCGGCAACTGCTCCTGCATTGCTCTAATAAGTAACTATAAGTTACATCCATGTAACGAACCCCAACCTACTTGACTGAAAAATAAGGTTTTGAGCCCTTCCACCCGAGATGGCCTTAAGTTATCGAGGCCTAACCACCGGTATATTTTTTCAGGACGCTGCGCAACAAGGGCAAGGGCTGTTCCTACAGCCCTATTGCATTTCCACCATCCATGGGCGGTCATGTTGCGCGCGAGCCCCCAGGGACGGGTTCACGGCGTTCCTGTAAAAAATATACCGGTGGTTAGGCTTTCGCAAGCTTAGTCACTGCCACAAATGTTAATAAAACAGGAAGTCTCACTCATCGTGGAAAAAGTGCATTCATGCGAGCGCTCTACATATTCCGTCTATATTGCCCGCCTACCTCAAACAACGCATCGGTAATTTGCCCCAGGGAACAAAATTTGACTGCATCGACCAATGCCTCGAAAATATTCCGATTATCGATCGCCGCCTGCCTGACCCGGTCTAGCGCCTGGTCTGCATCGGCATTGTGCAGGGTATGGAATTTAGCCAGGCGTTTGATCTGGCTTTGTTTTTCGGCCTCGGTGGAGCGCGCCAGTTCGATTTCGTATTCTTCGTTGCCGTTCGGATTCAGGAAGGTGTTGACGCCGATGATTGGTAACGACCCATCGTGCTTTTTGTGTTCGTAAAACATCGATTCATCCTGGATTTTACCGCGCTGGTATCCGGTTTCCATCGCACCGAGAACACCGCCGCGTTCGGAAATGCTGTCGAACTCGACGAGTACCGCTTCTTCGACCAGATCGGTCAACTGATCGATGATAAAAGCGCCCTGATTAGGGTTTTCGCACTTAGCCATTCCCCATTCGTTATTGATGATCAACTGGATCGCAAGCGCGCGGCGTACCGAGTCTCCGGTAGGCGTGGTAATCGCCTCGTCGAACGCGTTGGTATGCAGGCTGTTGCAGTTATCGTAAATCGCGATCAGGGCCTGCAGGCTGGTGCGAATATCGTTGAAGTCCATTTCCTGTGCATGCAGCGAACGGCCAGACGTCTGAATATGATATTTGAGCTTCTGGCTGCGCTCGTTGGCGCCGTATTTATCGCGCATTGTGATCGCCCAGATGCGGCGCGCGACCCGGCCCATTACCGTATATTCGGGATCCATGCCATTGCTGAAAAAGAAGGACAGGTTAGGGGCGAAATCATCGATGTTCATACCGCGGGCGAGGTAAGCTTCGACAAATGTGAACCCGTTGGCAAGCGTAAATGCCAATTGCGAAATCGGATTCGCACCCGCCTCGGCAATATGGTATCCGGAAATAGATACCGAGTAGAAATTACGAATTTTATGGTCGATGAAATACTGCTGAATGTCGCCCATCATCTTGAGCGCAAATTCGGTGGAAAAGATGCAGGTGTTTTGCCCCTGATCCTCTTTCAGAATATCGGCCTGCACCGTGCCTCGAATGTTCTCCAGCGTCCAGTCGCGAATCTTGTCGATTTCCTGTGTGGTGGGCGGGCGCGCATTGTCGGTATTGAATTTCTTCAGTTGCTGGTCGATCGCGGTGTTGAGATACATGGCGAGAATAATGGGTGCGGGGCCATTGATCGTCATCGATACCGAATTCGCTGGGTGGCACAGGTCAAATCCATCGTACAGAACTTCCATGTCGTCCAGCGTAGCAATCGATACACCCGCATTTCCGACCTTGCCGTAAATGTCGGGGCGCTCGTCGGGGTCACGGCCGTAGAGGGTCACCGAGTCGAACGCGGTCGACAGGCGTTTTGCCTCAGAGTGTTCCGATAATTCCTTGAAACGCTGGTTGGTTTTAAATGCGTCTCCTTCGCCGGCAAACATGCGTGTCGGGTCTTCGCCTTCGCGTTTGAATGCGAATACCCCGGCCGTATACGGGAAACTGCCCGGCAAATTTTCCAGCAACAGCCATTTCAACAACTCGCCATGATCGTGAAAATCGGGCAGGGAAACCTTGGGAATATCGAGCCCGGCGAGCGAACGGTATTTCAAATTTGAGCGAATTTCGCGGCCGCGAATTTTTACCACGTACTCGTCACCGGCATAGCTTTGCTTGATTTCAGGCCACTGCTCGAGCAATTTTTTATTTCTTGGATCGAGTTCGTTTTCACGCGCTTCGATCAGCTCGTCGAGGGCCTGGCCTGGCGCTTCACCGGTATCGTCGAGCAACATGCGTTTTGACTCGACGAGTTGTTGCCGCTCGCGCGCGAGCGTCGCCTGTTGCCGTGCATTGGCCTTGTATTCGCGCACCGTGGCGGCTATCTCCGCCAGGTAGCGCACGCGTTCGGCCGGTACGATGACCGATTTCGCGGTGGATTTTCTGATCTTCACCGTTGGCAGATGACTCTCTTTAACCTTCAGGCCAAGCGATTTCAGTTTCCCCAGGATTTGTTGGTAAAGAGCGGTGGTGCCGTCGTCGTTGAAGCGCGATGCGATAGTACCGAATACCGGCATTGCTTCCGGGGCGCATGAAAATGCCTCGCGATTGCGCTGTACCTGCTTGCACACGTCGCGATAAGCGTCTTCGGCACCCTTACGGTCAAACTTGTTGATCGCGACGATGTCGGCGAAATCGAGCATATCGATTTTTTCGAGCTGGCTTTGCGCACCAAATTCAGGGGTCATCACATACACCGATGCATCAACCAGAGGTACTATGGCCGCGTCTCCCTGCCCAATACCGGGCGTCTCGACGATAATCAAATCAAATTCGCAGAGCTTGCAGGCTTGTATCACGTCGCCTATGACGTCTGGTATCTCGCCGACCGAGTCGCGCGTGGCGATGGAGCGCATGAAAATATTGGGGTGATCGATTGCGTTCATGCGTATGCGGTCACCGAGTAGCGCCCCGCCGGTCTTACGACGTGTGGGGTCGACCGCGATGACTGCGATTTTTAGCGCGTCTTGCTGATCCAGCCGAAAGCGGCGAATGATTTCGTCGGTCAGTGAGGATTTCCCGGAACCACCCGTACCGGTAATACCCAGCACTGGAATGGCACGGGATAGCTGTTGGCATGCCTGGCTAATTTCCTTGCGTAGCGAAGCGGATACGGTGTCGTTTTGCAGTGCGGTAATGAGGCTGGAAAGGGCGTTTAAATCATGACTTTTTAAAGCTTCGATCGAATCTGGCGCCGCTTCACCCGGGTCAAACTGACAGCGTTCGACCATGTCGAAGATCATGCCCTGCAGGCCCATTTTTTGCCCGTCTTCGGGTGAATAGATGCGGGTCACGCCGTAATCTTCTAATTCCTTGATTTCACTCGGGATAATCACTCCGCCACCGCCGGCGAATATGCGGATATCGGGGCGACCTCTTTGCCTGAGCATATCCACCATATACTTGAGATATTCGACGTGGCCGCCCTGGTAAGAGCTGATCGCAATACCCTGGACGTCTTCCTGTATCGCCGCGTCGACTATTTCGGCGACCGAACGATTGTGGCCGAGGTGAATCACTTCGGCGCCGGAGGATTGCAGAATCCTGCGCATGATATTGATCGCGACGTCGTGTCCGTCGAACAGGCTCGCGGCGCTGACAAAGCGAGTCTTGTGCCGGCTTTTCGTGGCAGAGCTGATTTCGAGCACTTTATCTTGCGGCTTGGCCATGGGTATCACATCCAGAGATCAAATATTTGTTGCAATGTGGAGCCCGTTAAATTACCTTACGTTTACGTTAACGTCAATCAATTTAACCTGAATCCGACTAATGGTCTGACGACACAATATGACAGAAAACGATAAACAGGCAGTTACCTACTCGATTAGCGAACTGTCGAGAGAATTTCAGGTGACTTCGAGAGCCTTGAGGCTTTACGAGGAAGAAGGCCTGCTGAGTCCACAGCGGGTTGGTACGCGGCGAATTTATAGTGAGCGCGAGCGGGTGCGTATGCGGCTGGTATTACGCGGCAAACGGCTCGGTTGGTCCTTATCCGATATCAGGGAATCGTTCGACCTGTACGATTCGAGCCACGGTGAAGAAGCGCAACTGGAGCGGATGCTCGACAAACTCGATGAACGCCGTGAAATGCTCGAAGTGCAAAAACAGGACGTAGAACTGGCGCTCGCAGAACTCGAACAAATTGCCGGCAATGCGCAGGCAGCGCTGGGCAGTATTCGAGCCGGACAAAGAAAGGCCCGGTACGGTTAAGCGAGGCAAAAAATGACACATATTCCATCGTTGAATTTTGATCTGGGTGAAACCATCGACATGTTGCGCGACGCGGTGCATGACTTTGCCCAGGCCGAGATAGCGCCAATTGCCGCTGAAATCGACTCTAGCAATGAATTCCCCAACCAGCTATGGCCCAAACTGGGCGAGATGGGCTTACTCGGCGTTACCGTACCCGAGACTTACGGCGGTGCCGACATGGGCTATCTCGCGCATATCGTCGCGATGGAGGAAATCAGCCGTGCCTCGGCTTCGGTGGGTCTGAGCTACGGTGCCCATTCCAATCTTTGCGTCAATCAAATCAATCGCAACGGCAACGAGGCGCAAAAGACGAAATATCTGCCCAAATTGATCAGCGGTGAGCATATCGGTGCGCTCGCGATGTCCGAACACAGTGCTGGCTCCGATGTGGTCGGTATGCAGATGAAGGCGCAAAAGCAGGGTGATCACTACCTGTTGAACGGTACCAAAATGTGGATTACCAATGGGCCGGATGCCGCTGTGGTCGTGGTTTACGCGAAAACCGACCCCGAAGCCGGTTCCAGAGGTATCACCGCCTTCCTGGTCGAAAAAGCCTTCGGATTTACCACTGCGCAAAAGCTCGACAAGCTCGGTATGCGTGGCTCCAATACCGGTGAACTGGTTTTCCAGGATGTCGAGGTGCCCGAAGAAAATATACTGGGCGAACTCAACCGCGGCGTGGCGGTACTGATGAGTGGGCTCGATTTCGAGCGTGCGGTACTTGCGGCGGGACCAACCGGCATCATGCAGGCCTGCATGGACGTGGTCGTCCCCTATGTACACGAACGCAAGCAGTTTGGTCAGTGTATCGGTGAATTCCAACTGATGCAGGGTAAACTGGCTGATATGTATACCACGATGAATGCCTGCAAGGCGTATGTCTACGCGGTAGGTAAGGCCTGCGACCGAGGTGAAACCACGCGCAAGGATGCCGCCGGTGCGATTTTGTACGCTTCCGAAAAAGCGACCTGGATGGCGCTCGAAGCGATACAGGCGCTCGGTGGTAACGGTTATACCAACGAGTATCCCACCGGTCGTTTGTTACGCGATGCCAAGCTATACGAAATAGGAGCCGGCACCTCGGAGATTCGCCGCATGCTGATCGGCCGGGAATTATTCAATGAGACAAAATAGATGAGTGAAAAAATTGTAATCACCGGCGCCGCGCGTACACCGATGGGTGGTTTCCAGGGTGTCCTGAGTCCTGCGAGCGCACCCGAACTCGGTGCTGCCGCGATTGCCGCAGCGGTTGAACGCAGCCAGATTACCGGCGATGCCATCGACGAAGTAATCATGGGTTGCGTATTACCCGCAGGCCAGGGGCAGGCGCCGGCGAGACAGGCGAGTCTCGGTGCGGGCATTCCACAGTCCGCCGGTTGCACGACGGTGAATAAAATGTGTGGTTCCGGAATGAAAGCGACAATGCTGGCGCACGACCTGATCCTTGCGGGCAGCAATCGGGTGATGGTCGCAGGCGGTCTGGAGAGTATGAGCAACGCGCCTTACCTGCTACCCAAAGTGCGTGCCGGATTACGCATGGGGCATGGGCAGGTGAAGGATCACATGTTTCTCGATGGGCTCGAAGACGCCTACGACAAGGGTTGCTTAATGGGGGTCTATGCCGAAAATACTGCTGACAAATACCAGTTTACGCGAGAGCAACAGGACGATTTTGCCATCACCTCGTTAAAGCGTGCGCAGGCTGCTATCGAAAGCGGTGCCTTCAAACAGGAAATTACACCGGTGGTGATGAAAACGCGCAAGGGTGAAGTCACCGTCGATACCGACGAACAGCCTTTTAACGCGAACCTGGAGAAAATTCCGACCCTGCGCCCCGCTTTTCGTGACGATGGAACCGTAACCGCGGCCAACTCGAGTTCGATTTCCGACGGTGCCGCGGCTCTGGTATTGATGAGCGAAGCCGAGGCCGAACAGCGTGCGCTCAAACCGCTTGCGGTGATCCATGGGCACAGTAGCTTTGCCCACGAACCCGCCTGGTTTACTACCGCGCCGGTCGGTGCGATCCGCAACCTGCTGGAAAAACTCGACTGGTCGACGAGCGACGTAGACCTGTTCGAAATCAATGAAGCCTTCGCGGTGGTGACCATGGCCGCGATGCACGATCTCGAACTCGACCCTGCAAAGGTCAATATCAATGGTGGCGCCTGCGCGCTGGGCCATCCGATAGGTGCATCCGGTGCGCGTATTCTGGTGACGCTGATCGCAGCCCTGCAACACCAGGGGCTGAAAAAAGGCCTGGCGGCCCTGTGTATCGGTGGGGGAGAAGCGACCGCGATGGCGATCGAACTGGTGTAAATGAAAAAATGAAACTAAGCGGCGAGCAAATCCTGATCCGCGACAGCGTGCGCGATTATGTACAGGCGAACATCGCACCCTATGCGGCCGAGTGGGATAAAACCAGCCACTTTCCGGCGCAGCAACTGAAGGAAATGGGTGAGCTCGGTTTATTCGGTATACTGATTCCGGAACAGTGGGGCGGAAGCGGCGCGGATTACGTATCCTATGCGCTCGCACTCGAAGAAATCGCGGCTGCGGACGGTGCCTGCTCGACTATCGTGAGTGTGAATAACGTGGTGGTCTGCGGGTCCCTGCTCCAATTTGGTAGCGACTTTCTCAAACAGGAATATCTGAAACCACTCGCCTCCGGTGCCAGGCTCGGGTGTTTTTGCCTCACCGAACCCCAGGCTGGATCCGACGCGTCGGCGTTAAAAACCAGCGCAGTAAAAGACGGCGACGATTATATATTGAATGGAGCCAAAACCTTTATCACCTCCGGGAAAAATGCCCAGGTTGCGATTATATTTGCCGTCACCGATGCTGACGCGGGCAAGAAGGGTATCAGTGCGTTTGTAGTACCGACCGATAACCCCGGTTACCAGGTGGGCACCGTGGAGGACAAGATGGGGCAGCATGCCTCGGATACCGTACAGGTATTTTTGCAGGATTGCCGTATTCCCGCTAACCACTTGCTCGGCGAAGAAGGCGAAGGTTACAAGATAGCGTTAATGAACCTCGAAGGCGGTCGTATCGGCATCGGCGCGCAAAGCGTCGGCATGGCGAGGGCTGCATACGAGGTAGCGCTCGATTACGCCAGGGAACGCGAAACCTTTGGCAAGACCATTATCGAACACCAGGCGGTGGCATTTCGCCTCGCCGATATGGCCACCCAGCTCGAAGCCGCACGACTGATGGTGCTCGAAGCCGCAAGTCTGCGCGATGCCGGGGAACCCTGCCTGAAGCAGGCCAGTATGGCCAAGTTGTTCGCCTCCGAGGCCGCGGAGAAAATTTGCTCGTCGGCAATCCAGGTACTCGGTGGTTACGGGTATTTAAAAGATTTTCCGTTGGAGCGCATTTACCGGGACGTGCGGGTCACGCAAATCTACGAAGGTACCAGCGATATCCAGCGTATCGTAATAGCACGCGAGATTGCCAAATCCGGGGGCTGGTAAATCTAATGAGCGTTCTGCAAACCCAGGTGAACAGGCAGTCGGTTGAATTCAGGGCCAACCATGACGCGATGTCGAAAATCGTCGAAGACCTGCACACCAGGGTGGCGGTGATTTGTGCTGGTGGCAGCGAGCGCGCACGCGAAAAGCACCTGAGTCGGGGCAAGTTACTGGTGCGTGATCGCATCGATACCCTGATCGACGAGGGTTCGCCATTCCTCGAAATTGGTCAGTTCGCGGGCTACGGCATGTACGGTGACGATAATATTGCCGCCGGGGGACTGGTGAGCGGAATCGGCAGTGTGAACGGGATCGAATGCATGATCGTCGCCAACGATGCGACGGTCAAAGCTGGAACCTATTACCCGATCACGGTGAAGAAACATCTACGCGCGCAGGCCATTGCGCAGGAAAATAATCTACCCTGCATTTACCTGGTCGATTCGGGCGGGGCACACCTGCCGAGCCAGGACGATGTATTCCCCGACCGCGAACACTTCGGGCGCATCTTTTATAACCAGGCCAGGATGTCGGCCCAGGGTATTGCGCAAATCGCCGTGGTGATGGGGTCCTGTACCGCCGGTGGCGCCTACATGCCGGCGATGTCGGATCAAAGCATTATCGTGCGGGATCAGGGCACCATATTTCTCGGCGGCCCGCCGCTGGTCAAGGCTGCTACCGGAGAGGTCGTCAGCGCGGAAGAGCTGGGGGGTGCCGAAGTACACTCGAAGATTTCCGGTGTGACCGACTACCTGGCCGAAAACGATACGCATGCGCTAGGCCTGGCGAGAAATGTGGTGGCTCACTTGAATCGACGCAAGAAGCTTGAGCTGGTGATGCGTGAACCGCAGGAACCCCTGTACCCCGCAGAGGAATTATACGGAATCGTGCCGGATGATTTGCGCACGCCATACGATATTCGCGAAATCATCGCGCGGCTGGTCGACGCCAGTGAATTCGACGAATTCAAACAGCTTTATGGTAAAACCCTGGTTTGCGGATTCGCCCATTTGCTGGGTTATCCGGTGGGCATCATAGCCAACAATGGCATCCTGTTTTCCGAGTCGGCACTGAAGGGAACGCATTTCATCGAACTCTGCGCGAAACGACGTATCCCATTGATTTTTCTGCAAAATATTACCGGTTTCATGGTTGGACAGAAATACGAACAAGGTGGCATCGCCAAAGACGGGGCGAAGATGGTAACCGCGGTCGCCTGCGCCCGCGTACCCAAGTTGACCGTCGTCGTCGGCGGTAGCTTCGGCGCGGGCAATTACGCGATGTGCGGCCGTGCTTACGGGGGACGCTTCCTGTGGATGTGGCCCAATGCGCGTGTATCGGTGATGGGCGGAGAGCAGGCGGCCAGCGTACTCGCGCAGGTAGCACGCGACGCCCGGCAGGCGCGCGGTGAATCCTGGAGCGAGGCTGACGAACAGGCTTTGAAGCAACCGATCCGCGAGCAATACGAAGTTCAGGGACACCCCTACTACGCGAGCGCCCGGCTCTGGGACGATGGCATCATCGACCCGGCAGATACGCGCAGGGTACTGGGCCTCGGACTCTCGGCGGCCTTGAACGCACCGATAGAAGAAAGCCAGTTTGGTATCTTCAGGATGTAGACATGGCGAACACCTTAAAATTCAAAACCGACGCGCGCGGCGTCGCGACCCTTACCCTGGAGCGAGCCGAAAAACACAACGCCTTCGACGATGTGATGATCGCCGAGTTATTGCAGGTGCTCGAAGACGTTGAAAGCGATGAAACCATTCGCCTTTTGGTACTGCGTGCAGCGGGCAAAAGTTTTTCAGCCGGCGCCGACCTCGACTGGATGCGGCGCATGGCGGATTACGATCAGGAACAAAATCTCGCTGACGCGATGCAACTGGCGCGCCTGATGTATTCACTCAACCGATTGAACAGGCCAGTCATCGCGTTGGTGCAGGGCGCGAGTTTTGGCGGCGGTGTGGGGCTGATCGCCTGTTGCGATATTGCCATCGCTTCGAGCGACGCGATATTCAGCCTCTCCGAAGTGCGCCTGGGCTTGATCCCGTCGGTGATTTCACCCTATGTGATTGCGGCCATCGGCGCGAGGGCGGCGCGGCGTTATTTCCTCACCGGCGAGCGATTCGACGCCGGGCGCGCGATGCAAATAGGCCTGATCCACGAAGTAGTCGACCCGGATGCGCTCGATGCCAGCCTCGAAAATTGTATCGACGATTTATTGCTTGCCGGCCCCAAAGCGCAGATAGCGGCCCGGGATTTGATTCATCGTGTCGATGGCCGCCCGATTGATGAAACATTAATTGCAGAAACTGCCAGGCGTATCGCCGAGCTGCGCGCATCCGATGAGGGGCGCGAGGGCCTGAACGCTTTTTTGGAAAAGCGCCAACCGAACTGGAGCAAAGGAGAGGATTGAAAAATCTACCACCAGTTACTTCGAATTTGTTAACACCCTCTCCCTCCGGGAGAGGGCTAGGGGTGAGGGTGAAGCGATTAACTATTTCAAAGTTTCGTATAACCCCTCATCCTAACCTTCTCCCCGGGGGAGAAGGATCGGGTATGATTTATTCACAAGCGAGATACAGAAATTTTTAATCTTAGCCCATGACAATTCCGCAAAAAGTAAAAATAGTCGAAGTCGGTCCACGCGATGGGCTGCAAAACGAGGCACAAAGCGTCCCGATCGAGGTCAAGATCAGGCTGATTGAAAAGCTCGTCGATGCGGGCTTACCGGTGGTCGAGTCGGGTGCCTTCGTGTCGCCCAAATGGGTGCCACAAATGGCGTCTAGTGGTGACGTGTTTGCGGGTATTGAAAAACGTGCCGGGGTGTCTTATCCGATGCTGGTGCCCAATATGAAAGGTTTGGAAGCCGCCATTGAGGCCGGGGTTGAAGAAATCGCGGTATTTGCTGCCGCGTCAGAAACCTTTTCTCAGAGGAATATCAATTGCTCCATCGAAGAAAGCCTCGAACGCTTTCGCGATGTCGCCAAAAAGGCGAGTGCCGAAAATCTCAGGATTCGCGGTTATATATCCTGCGTATTGGGTTGCCCTTACGAGGGGGAGGTCTCGATCGAAACCGTTTCCGAGGTAGCCGCGCGATTACTCGATCAGGGCTGTTATGAAATATCGCTCGGTGACACGATCGGAGTCGGTACTGCGGACAGGGCACAGGCATTGGTCGAGCGCGTCAGCAAGACAGTACCTGTATCGCAACTCGCAGCGCATTTTCACGATACCTATGGTCAGGGGCTAGCTAATCTGTATGCGGTTTTACAGTCTGGAATCTCGGTGATCGATAGCTCGGTCGCGGGACTCGGTGGATGCCCCTATGCCAAAGGTGCGAGCGGCAATGTGGCGACCGAGGATGTAGTCTATATGCTCGACGGAATGAATATCGAAACCGGTGTCGATATGCAAAAACTGCTTGATGCAGGACAATACATCAATGAATTCCTGGGTCGTGAAAGCGCTTCCAGAGCCGCACTCGCACTAAGCAAAAAGTAACAGGACACTATCGAATGCCATTGCCTAAATCTGCCTCCCGAAAGAAAATGCATCACCGCCATATTAATTGCGAGGGTTACCTGCGTGACGATGGCCTGTGGGATATCGAGGCGCAGATGCGTGACACGCGTACCTACGATTGCGGTTATGACGAAGACCATCGAGGTGGTGTCATCAGGGCCGGGGAGCCAGTGCACGAAATGTGGTTACGCCTGACCATAGATCTCGATTTTGTCATTCAGGATGCCGAGGCCTCGTCGGATCACACGCCGTTTCGCGTCTGTACTCAGGCGGCGGTCGAGATGAAAGCCCTGGTCGGTCTGCAAATCGGCCAGGGCTGGATGAGGCAGGTGCGAGCGAGAATCGGCACCAACAAGAGCTGTACCCACTTGATAGACCTGCTCGGTCCGATAGCAGCCACCGCTTATCAGACCCTGCACGCAGCACTTGAGGAACGTGAATCCAGGCGTTTGGTAAAACAAAAACCGATGATTCTCGATACCTGTATCGCACTGGCGAGCGATGGCGATGTGGTCAGAAAGCGATGGCCCGAGTATTATCAGAAAGGGAAGATTTAAACCGGATAGATACCGATTAACGAACAGGATTAGGCATGACCATAACACTTGGATTTGATATCTACGGTACTCTGATCGACCCCTATGGTGTCACCACCAAACTGGCGGAATATACTGGACAGTCTGCCGAATTTGCACGCATCTGGCGAGATAAGCAGCTCGAATATACCTTTAAACGAGGTTTGATGCGCCGCTATGAAAACTTCGCAGTCTGCACCCGACATGCGCTCGATTATACCGACAGCCTGCTCAACACCGCGCTCGACGATGGTGCTAAACAGGCGTTGATGGAAACCTACCGGGTACTACCGGCGTTCGAGGATGTCGCGGGAAGCCTGCAAGTATCGAAGGATGCTGGATTTAGACTATTCGGATTTTCCAATGGCCTCCAGAGCGCGGTAGAAGGCTTACTCGAAAATGCGGGCATCAGCGATTATTTCGAAGGCGTTGTGAGTGTCGACGATGTACAAACCTTCAAGCCCAATCCGGATGTATACCATCACTTCATCAAAACCACCGGCGCAGAACCAGGAAACGCCTGGCTGGTGTCGAGCAACCCGTTCGATGTCCAGGGCGCGATCAATATCGGCATGAAGGCAGCCTGGCTACAGCGCTCGCATAATGTGATTTTCGACCCCTGGGGAATCGAGCCAACGATTCGAATTAAAAGCCTGGCGGAATTACCGGAATTAATCAGCTGATATTCCACAGCGAGTCATAGCGCTTACACGAAAGCTCGGTTAAATTGCTTTTCGCACTCGATATGAAAGTTTAAATACTACACCAGACTCACATCCCGGCAGACTGGTAAATAGGATGTCTGTGACCAGGGCACCACCTGCTAAATTAATGGTAGGCCCTTTAATCTTAGAATCATAAATCGAAGACCAGACCCTGTATGAGCTAATCTTGCCATCGAATACAAATAGCATAATTAAGTGATTTGTCCACAGAACTCCTTTTCACTGTTTGTATTGCCAATCGAGCAGGTGGGTGTTTCTGCCTTTTTCGCGGAGATATTTATCTATTTGATCGGATGAGTGCTGCGATAATCGGGAATTGTCATGTGCCTTAATATAGTCTTCCACGTGACCCACATACCAACGAGCAGCAGAAGATTTGATCTTGTAAGACTTTGTTTTAGCGATATAATTGTCCCAGAAACGGGACACGGATTGATCTATCATAATGCTACTCCCTTAGCAATAAATTGACGAAGGCTACTCCAGAGCCTGCAAGGATTATGCGCAATGAACGAATTTAATTCAAATGTTTTATACAGATTCTGTCTATATCCGGAAATATACAGAATATGTCTATATCAATGTTGAACTAAACCGCTACGCGGTAGCTACAAACTCCCCCTTATAAGCGAGATCGATCACACTGGTTGATGGCCCAATCTGGGTCTCAACACAGGAGAAGATCGATGACCGCTTTACGTCAACAAATGATAGCTGCCATGCGCCAGCGTGGTTTTGCAACGCGTACGCATGAGAGTTACCTGGGTGCAGTCAGAGATCTGGCGCGTTATTATCATCAATCGCCAGATCAATTGCAGGTTGATCAGATACAGGACTATTTTGTTCATCTGGTGCAGGAGCGAGGGCTTTCCAGCGCCAGTTGCAGACTGTACCTCAACGGTATTCGTTTCCTATATTTACAGGTTTTACACTGGAAACAGTTTGATATCCCGATTCAGTATCCTAAACGCGCACAGAAGATACCCGAGCTACTGACCCGAGCCGAAGTCAGACAGATCGTCGATGCCTGCGAAAACGACAAGCATCGCATGATGTTGTTAACCTGCTATGGCTGCGGCCTACGCGTGAGCGAGTTAGTACACTTGAAAGTCCATCACATCGATGGCGAACGTCGGTTACTGCGGATCGAACAGGGAAAGGGTTCAAAGGATCGAATGGTTGCTTTATCCGTCACCTTGCTCAATCAACTGCGCCACTACTGGCTAGTATACCGCCCCAGTTCCTGGCTGTTTCCCAATAGCTTTACGCCGAAACGCTATCTCGGTATCACCTCGATCCAGAAAGTATATACACGCGCCAAAAGCAAAGTCGGGATACAAAAGGTTGGCGGTATCCATGGACTCCGTCACGCCTACGCGACCCACCAGTTAGAACAGGGTCTGCCGGTGCATCAACTGCAACACCAGCTCGGCCACAAGCAATTACAGACCACCCTGCGCTATGTGCACTGGGTATCGAGTTATCAACAAGGTTCTGGCGCTTTCGGTGATCTGGTAGAACAGTTAGGGGTGCATCATGAGTGAGTTGACGTTACAGCAGATATTAGATCAACATCTGGATCATTATACTCAGGATCACCCGCTCGATAGCCAGCGACTTAAAGTCTGCCGACACCTGATCAACTGTCATACCCCCGCCATGGGTGGTATCGAGTACCAGTGTGATCACTGCGAACATGAAGTACCGCTGTACCATAGTTGTC
>JADFMY010000110.1 GCA_022563685.1 Pseudomonadota bacterium
ACTCAGTGGAGCTGATCGAAGGCGACGCAACAGACATGGCGTTCGAGGATGGCAGCTTCGACGGTCTCGCTTCGATCCAGATGCTGGAGTATATAGTCGATGTAGGCCGCGCTCTTGCCGAGATCCGGCGCGTCCTCAAACCCGGCGGCAAGGCTGCTCTGGTTTCGGTGCTCTGGGATCATTGGCGTTTTCATGGGGCGGAACCAGATCTGAACGATCGAATGCACGACATCTGGCGAAATCACTGTCCGCATCAAATGCTACCCTTTGAAATATCCGGTAAATTGGTAGCGGCTGGATTCGGTGGAATAGCGCAAAAACCGATCGCCTTTATCAACAATAGTATGCATGAGAATGCCTTCGCGTTGTGGGCATCCAGGCTTGTTGCAGCCTTCGCCATTGCTAAAGGCGTTGAGGAAAAAGACGTCGCCCTTTGGCTTGAGCAACTTTCCACAGCGGATGACGAAGGCCGGTTTGGATTTGTCAGTGTGCCCGTACTAACCACTGCGATCGCTGTTTGAAACTATGCCAATCCAGACGCTGACTACAGGCTGGCATTTATATACCTGACCGCGAAATGCCGGTGATCAGGTTATGGATGTTTCTCTAATGCTGGAGAATCTGGCTCAGGAATAACTTGGTTCTATCATTCTGCGGATTATTGAAGAATTCAAGTGGCTCGTTCTCTTCGATGATTTCTCCCTCATCCATGAAAATGACCCGGTTCGCTACCTTCTTGGCAAATCCCATTTCGTGGGTGACGCAAAGCATGGTCATGCCTTCCTCGGCGAGTTCGACCATGACGTCGAGTACTTCGGAAATCATCTCTGGATCGAGTGCGGAAGTCGGTTCGTCAAATAACATGACCTTGGGACTCATGCACAGGCAGCGCGCGATCGCGACACGCTGTTGCTGACCACCCGAAAGCTGGCCCGGATACTTCTTAGCCTGTTCAGGGATCTTGACTCGCTCCAGGTATTTCGTCGCGATTGCTTCTGCATCGGGTTTGGACATTTTTCGCACCCAGATCGGGGCAAGTGTGCAATTTTCCTGAACCGTCAGGTGCGGAAACAAATTGAAATGCTGAAATAATATGCCAACTTCGCGTCTGGTTGCTTCTATGTGTTTAAGATCGCTGGTTAACTCGATACCGTCGACAATAATTTTCCCCTGCTGGTGCTCTTCAAGTCTGTTAATGCAGCGTATCAAAGTCGACTTGCCGGACCCTGAGGGGCCGCAAATGACGATGCGTTCTCCGCGTTTAACAGTGATATTGATATTCTTGAGTACGTGGAAATCACCATACCATTTGTGCATCGCGTCGATTTCAATAATGACTTCATCAGAGACTTCGAATTTACTCTCCGTGCCGGTTTCGGTTTCATTCATCAGGGCTCACCTCTGCAAAGGGTTATTAATGACCGGTATCAAGCCTGCGCTCGACCGATTGACTGTATTGCGACATCGAAAAACAAAATATCCAGTAAACCAACGCACAAAAAGCATAACCTTCGACCGAATAACCCAGCCACTTGGGATCGGTCGAAGCCGCCTGTACGATGCCCAGAAAGTCGAACAGGCCGATGATCAATACCAGCGTGGTATCCTTGAACAGGCCGATAAAGTTGCCCACAATACCCGGGATAACGTGCTTTAAGGCCTGGGGTAATACAATAAAGGTCATGGTTTTCCAGTAGGTCAGGCCAAGTGCCTCGGCGGCCTCGTATTGCCCCCTGGGAATGGCCTGCAGTCCACCACGCACGGTTTCAGCCATATAAGCAGCGGAAAACAACGTCACGCCGACCAGCGCCCTTACCAGCTTATCGAAGTTCACTCCTTCCGGCAGAAATAATGGGAACATGACCGAAGACATAAACAATACTGTAATCAAAGGCACCCCGCGCCAGAGCTCAATAAACCCGGTACAGAAGGCACTCACGGCCGGCATTTTTGAACGACGCCCGAGGGCAAGCAGCAAGCCTATTGGAAAAGACCCGACGATACCGACGATGGCAATAATCAGGGTCAGGGACAAACCACCCCAGAGAGGTGTATCGACCACTTTCAGGCCGAAGGATCCACCGGCCAATAAATAAAAACCGATCACAGGGAAGACGAACAGAATGAACGCGCCGAGCCATGCCTTGTGTTGAAATCTGTCGATGAACATTGGCACCAGTAGCACCACTAACAAAATTAATGTGCTGTCGACTCGCCATCTTTCTTCGATCGGATAAAAGCCATACATGAATTGTCCTAACCGGGCATTGATAAATACCCAGCATGCGCCGCCACTGGTACAGGCGTCTCGGCTATCGCCACTCCAGTCTGCATTAAATATCGCCCAGGAGATCACGGGCGGCACCAGCAAGTAAATCAGATAAAATGAAAAAATCGTCAGTAATGTATTGGTAGTACTGGAAAACAGGTTGGCTCTGAGCCAGCCCACCACGCCCACCGTGCTGGCTGGGGGCGGCAGGTCTGGATGCTTTCCAGGTAAATATTGCGTTTCAGAAGCCATGCGTTCTATCTCTCTACCAGAGCCATTTTCGCGTTATACCAGTTCATCATCGCCGAGATTCCGAGCGAAATCGACAGATAAACAGCCATCGTAATAGAGATAACTTCTACCGCCTGTCCGGTCTGATTGAGCACGGTTCCGGTAAACACGGAAACCAGTTCGGGGTAGGCGATTGCCGTCGCCAACGACGAGTTTTTGGTCAGGTTAAGATACTGGCTCGACAAGGGCGGAATGATTACGCGCAGCGCCTGGGGTAGAATCACAAGGCGCAGCGTGTGCCTGGGCTTGACGCCGAGCGCGAACGAAGCTTCGGTCTGACCACGGTCGATGGCCTGAATTCCGGCACGCACGATCTCGGCGATAAATGACGCCGTGTATATCGATAGCGACACCCATAGCGCCACAAATTCGGGAATGATGACCATGCCGCCGACAAAGTTGAAACCTTTGAGTTCGGGCAGATCCCAACTGAGCGGAAACCCGGTCACCATCAGGGCGAGCAAGGGTAGCCCTATAATCAATCCGAGCGATGCATAGACCGTGTGGAATTGCCGGCCGGTTGAATCCTGGCGCTTATGCGCCCAGCGAATCATAAAAATGACCCCGATAATTGCAATTATCAGAGCCCAGACCGTCAAAGAAAATCCATCCTCATAAACCGGTGACGGCATGTAAATACCCCGGATATTGATGAACACGCCATCCGCGAAGTTGATACTGCCCCTGGGTGAGGGCAGCGCTCTTAATACAGCGAAATACCAGAAGAAAATCTGCAGCAGCAGCGGGATATTTCTGAATATCTCAATGTAAACCAGGGCCAAACGCGCGATCAACCAGTTCTTCGATAAACGCGCGATTCCAACGATAACGCCGATAATTGTTGCCGCTATGATACCGGCAAAAGCCATTACCAGCGTATTGAGTAAGCCGACAGCGAAGGCGCGCCCGTAACTAGAGGCCTCCGTGTAATCAATTAGGTGGGTAATGATGCCGAAACCGGCGGTCGTTCCAAGAAACCCGAAACCGGTGGCGATGCCCTGTCGTTCCAGGTTAGCGGCCGTATTACCGAAAATATACATGCCGACGGCTACGACCGCGATCAGCAGTATCGCCTGAAAAAATATGCTTCTTACTGCTGGATTATTCCACGGTAATGTCTTAGTTACGGGGGCTCCCACTGTCTGTTCTTTATCCACGATCTTTACTCTGCCACGTAAAAGGCCTGCGCATGAGTTAAACGCGCACCCAGGCAGGCACTTGCGGAATTTTCAGAGCCCTATAATGCAAACGTCCTGCGCTTCGGCAGGACGTTTGCTCAACAGGTTTAACGAATAGGTGGTGCGTATTGCAGTCCGCCTTTGGTCCACAGCTCATTCACACCGCGTGCGATATTCAATGGATCGATAGACAGGTTGCGTGCAAAAGACTCACCGTAGTTACCCACGCCGGCGACGATGTTCCGGCACCAGGTAGGACTCACGCCAAGGTTTTCACCAAATTTACCTTCTGTGCCGAGCAGCCGATTAACTGCCGGGTCACCACCGCTTGCCGCCTTGCTGGCTACATTGGCGGAGGTAATGCCCATTTCTTCGGCGTTGATCATGCAGTACAGAGACCATTTAACAATGTCAAACCACTGGTCGTCACCGTGTCTTACCACAGGGCCGAGTGGCTCTTTTGAGATAACATCCGGCAATACCTTATGCGCCGACGGATCTTTCAGCTTGATGCGCTGTGCATACAGTCCGGACTGGTCAGTTGTATATACGTCACAACGTCCCGCGTCGTAGGCTGCCACAACCTCGTCTGCCTTCTCGAAGGCAACGATTTTATAATCCATGTTGTTGGCGCGAAAGTAGTCGGAGACATTAAGCTCGGTGGTGGTACCTGTATTGGTACAAACAGCGGCACCGTCCAACTCTGACGCATTGTTTACCCCGAGGTCATTACGGACCATAAAGCCCTGACCGTCGTAATAGTTGACACCGGCAAAGTTCAGACCCAGCGCAGTATCGCGAGTCGCAGTCCAGGTGGTGTTACGTGACAGGACGTCGATTTCACCCGACTGAAGAGCCGTAAAACGCTCCTTAGCAGAAAGGGGAGTGAACTTGACAGCTTGGGCATCGTCGAAAATCGCTGCAGCGATTGCACGGCAGACGTCAACGTCGACACCACTCCAGTTACCCTTGTCGTCAAAATTGGAAAAACCTGGCAAGCCCTGCGATACACCGCACTGGACATACCCCTTGCCTACGACATCATCAAGCGTGGCTGCAGAGGTATTGGCTGAAATTGCCAATAGCGAAGCCAACATCACTGTTGAAGTAATTATTTTCATTTAAATCTCCTCGGATTTGAGTGTCTTTATATTTATCGCAGTTTATTAATACAGCGATTGCGGTGAACCATAATCACTTCACCAGCCAATTGCAAGCCTAAAATTTCAAATCGAAACTGATCGATGCTGAATTCCATTTCTACTGCTTTTTTTATTGCTAAAATAGCGTGTAACAGCACCTGTCGCACAAAAATCAGCGCAATCTAATTCTTCGCTGAACTATTCATATCGACCAGTGAAGGCTATGATGACCACAATATTTATTAGCCACCCGACTTGAATATATGGCTTACTATATCTACCAGATAAATCAGGCCGCCGGCTCGATGGTAAAAAATCTGAACTTGCTGAAACAGTACGACGCGTTTCAACAGGCAAAGTCCGAAGTACGCAATATGCGTGAGGCGATGTCCGCGGAAGACCGGTTTGAACTCAAGATTATTTTTGCCGAATCCGAATTGCGGGCGGAGGAATTACTACAGGAAAAACGAGAGACGCCTGTGGTGATGGAATGGGAAAAATAGCCAACGAAAACCTGCCAAGGACCGGGTTTAACACTTGCAACCAAAGTTTGCTTTGCCTAACCTGCCTCAGACTATTTCAAATGCAAATCTAGCCATGGCCACAAAAAAACCCAGCACCCGTAAACCCGATATCAGAAACTATTCTTCCCAGGTCGTCGATGGAATCGAACGCGCCCCGAGTCGTTCGATGTTGCGCGCAGTCGGCTTCGACGATGGCGACTTCAAGAAGCCGCAAATCGGTATCGCCTCCACCTGGAGCATGGTGACTCCGTGCAATATGCACATCGACCAACTGGCGCTTAAAGTAGCCGAAGGCGCAAACGCGGCGAAAGCCAAGGCCGTGATATTCAATACGATTACCGTTTCCGATGGTATCTCGATGGGCACCGAAGGCATGAAATATTCACTGGTCTCGCGAGAAGTCATTGCCGATTCGATCGAAGCGGTTACCGGCTGCCAGGGATTCGATGCACTGGTCACGATTGGTGGCTGCGATAAAAACATGCCCGGCTGCCTGATGGGCATGGCGCGCCTCAACCGCCCATCGGTATTCGTCTATGGCGGCACCATCCTGCCTGGTCGCCATAAAGGAAAATATATCGACATTATCAGCGTCTTCGAAGCGGTCGGTGCGCAGGCACAGAAAAAGATTAGTCAAAAAGAAGTGCGGCAAATCGAATGCGCCGCGATTCCAGGGGCGGGCTCCTGCGGCGGCATGTACACCGCCAATACCATGGCCTCGGCGATCGAAGCCCTGGGTATGAGCCTGCCCAACAGTTCGGCGCAGGCGGCGATATCGGACGATAAGTCCAAAGACTGTTATGAAGCGGGTCAGGCGGCGATGCGTTTGCTCAAAACGAATACCCGCCCCAGCGACATCATGACTAAAAAAGCGTTTGAGAATGCGATTACCGTGGTGATCGCCCTGGGTGGCTCGACCAACGCGGTACTACACCTGCTGGCGATGGCCTCGGCGATCGGAGTCAAGCTCAAGCTCGACGATTTCACGCGTGTCGGCAAGCGTGTTCCGGTACTCGCCGACCTGCGCCCGAGCGGCAAGGCGATGATGTCCGAATTGATCGAAATCGGTGGTATCCAGCCGTTGATGAAAATGTTGCTCGACGCCGGCCTGTTACACGGCGACTGCCTGACCGTCACCGGTAAAACCCTGGCGCAAAACCTGGCCAAAGTAAAACCCTACCCCAAAGGCCAGGATATCGTGCACGCAATCGGCAACCCGATTAAAAAGAACAGTCATCTGGTCATCCTGCGCGGCAACCTCGCGCCCGAAGGTTCGGTGGCAAAAATTTCGGGTAAGGAAGGACTTCACTTCACCGGCAAGGCCATAATCTTTGCCTCCGAAGAACAGGCGCTGAAAAAAATCCTCGATGGCACCGTGAAAAAAGGCGATGTGATCGTGGTGCGTTACGAGGGCCCCATAGGTGGCCCCGGAATGCGTGAAATGTTATCCCCAACCTCGGCGATCATGGGTAAGGGATTGGGCAAGGATGTCGCGTTTATTACCGACGGGCGTTTCTCCGGAGGGTCGCACGGTTTCGTGGTCGGTCATGTCACGCCCGAAGCCGCAGTCGGTGGCCCCATCGCGCTGTTGAAAAATGGCGACATCATTACCATCGACGCCGAAAAACAACAGGTCAACGTCAAGCTCAGCGACGCCGAATTGAAAAAACGCGCGAAGGCCTGGAAACCACCTAAGCCGCGCTACAAACGTGGTGTGCTGGCCAAATACGCACGCCTGGTCAGTTCTGCGTCGGAAGGTGCGGTTACCGATGTTGGCGATTAAATAATCAATGGGGTCAGACTCGATTGATCGTAGCCGACGAAAAAATTCCACAGGTTTTAGATGCCTTCAGCGATTTAGGCGAAGTCAAATTATTACCCGGCCGCCAGATCGCGCGTAAACATCTACAGGATTGCCGATGCCTGGTAGTGCGAACGGTCACGCAAATCGACCAGAATCTATTGCAGAACACGCCGGTCGAATTCGTCGGCACCGCGACCATAGGCACCGACCATGTCGACCTGGATTACCTTGAGCAAAATAACATCGCTTTCGCCAACGCTGCGGGGTGCAATGCCGAGGCAGCGTCCGAGTATGTGATCAGCGGGTTATTCGCCTTGTCCGAGCGCAAGGAATTCGATCCCTTCACCCTGAAGGCAGGCATCATCGGCTGTGGTAATGTCGGCTCGCGCCTGCTGCAAAAACTACAGGCACTCGGAATCGAAACCCTGGTCAACGACCCGCCACTCGAAGCAGCTCAAAACAGATCAATGATCGATCTCGATACCATCCTGTCCGAATGCAATTTCATTTCGCTGCACGTACCGCTGACAAGAGACGGGGATCACCCGACCTGGCATCTACTCGATCGGGCGCGCCTGCAAAGGCTGACCAGAGACTGCATACTCGTGAATACAGCGCGTGGGCCGGTAATAGACAATGCAGCCTTACTAGAAATACTCGATCAACGACCGGATCTGACAATATTCCTCGATACCTGGGAAAACGAACCCAACATTTCACGTACCCTGCTGCAAAAAGTAGATTTAGCGGCACCCCACATCGCCGGATACAGCGTCGAAGGACGACTGCGCGGTACGCAGATGATACTCGATGCGGCCTGCCGGCATTTTTCAGCCAACTCAAATTGGCGCATGGAAAGTCTCCTGCCGGAACCGATCAAGCTGGAAATCAGATCAATGGGGTCAGACTCGATTGATTTTCAGAAGATTAACCCGCCCTACACTCCTGTCGAACAAAATCAATCGAGTCTGACCCCATTGATCACACTATTCCGTCTCCACCACGATATATGGCAGGATCACGATGCACTAATTCAATCGGCGCAGATGAGCGATGCCGAATTTGCCACCCATTTTGATAGTCTGAGGAAAGTCTACCCGCAGCGTTTCGAGTACGAGCGTTATCGGCTAACCGGGATCGCAAATAAAAAAGCAACCGCGATTGCTCGCGAGCTGCTTTTTCAATAAAGTTGTAAGAAATTTTGTGCTATGAGTGCTGTCTCAGAATTTCCTGTTCCATTGAACACTAAGAATATCGACCGAGGCTTCATACGTTCCAGTTAGTGTGGCGTTTAATTCCGGGACACTAGTTTCGAGTGTGTTATTAATCTGTGCATCGTCGATAAATAAATGAGAATATCCAACATCGACTGAAGATTGATCGTCAATGGTATAGCTCAAACCAAAGGATAGCCAGGTACGATCATTACCCGGTGTCCGAGCGGTTCTCAGCTCCGCGCTCGGGACTGGGGTTTCATCAAATGCGATACCAGATCTCAATACCATTTTGTCCGAGTATTGATAATCGAAGCCAACCGAATAGCGGAGCGTGTCTTCCCAGCTTTCCGTGGTCACCGTGTCGGGTTGTAGGGGATTGTCATAGACGATACGAAGCTCTTCGAATGAGCTCCAGCCAGTCCAGGTAATATCGGCTAAATAAGTTATCTTATCTACATTGTGTGCGATGCTAAACGACAAGCTGGCTGGCAGTGTCACACCTGCATTAATACCTGTATCCAAAAACAGACCGAGCCCATTGACATATACAGAAGAAGTAGGCACTGTGAAATCAGCGTCCCCACTTAAATCAAGATCGATTTCAGAACGATAAGATGCACCGAAAACAGTATCTGTATCCAACATATATTGTAGTCCGGCATTAAATCCAAATGCCGGGTCACTGAAATTATCGCCTCCAAGATCGACAAATCCGTCATGATTCGCCGGTGAACAGATGAGATGCCCCCCCCAATAAAGCGCAATTTAGAGAACCAAAATCAATGGCATTACTAAATATGATATGAGCAACAACCATGTTGAGACCACCGCCGACCGACAACTGATCATTCACCTGATAAGCAATACTCGGGTTGAAATTAATGGTTTTCAAATCGGTTTCTACCGCGTGGTATCTGCCAACCCAGTTCGCATCG
>JADFMY010000191.1 GCA_022563685.1 Pseudomonadota bacterium
TATTATAACCCGTTTATCCGCTTCATTAAACTGGCCGCTGCGCTCGGCGTCGCTGAAAATATGACCGCCACATCGTGACAGTTTTTTCCGGTTCCTATTCTCAACCTGGTCGATTCGACCGAATCGATAGGTAATGCATCGAGAATCGCATTACGTGATCCGAACGTCGACGGCAATCCGGTGGTTGCGATCCAGCAGATTCACGCGATCGAAACCGTTAACGATGCGCAAATGGCCTTAATGACCGAAAAGGTATACGCAACCGCCGACCCGCATCACCCAGGTGTGGCCGCATTTAACGCACAGGGAAGAATAGCGCTTAGCGGTAACATCCAGGTGCTGAACTACAGCTATTTTGAGACTGATTTCGGTAAAACCTTCAGAACCGCTGTACAAATTCGCGTTGAAATAGAGCAGCACGGCTGGAATCGGGTGGTCGCGTTTCAAACCCGAAACCCGATGCATCTTGCGCATGAAGCGCTTTGCCACATGGCGATGGAGCGGCTTTCGTGCGATGGCCTGGTGATCCACATGCTGCTGGGCAAACTCAAGCCGGGGGATATACCTGCAGAGGTACGCGATGACGCGATCCGCACCATGGTGAAGCTTTACTTTGCGGAAAATAGTGCGATGGTTACCGGTTACGGCTTCGATATGCTCTACGCCGGTCCGCGCGAAGCCGTTTTACACGCCTATTTTCGACAAAATATGGGGGCTTCACATTTCATTATTGGACGCGATCATGCTGGTGTTGGTGACTATTATGGCGCATTTGACGCGCAAACCATTTTTGATTCCGAGGTTCCCAGGGATGCTTTACAAATCGAAATTTTCCGCGCCGATCATACCGCCTGGTCAAACAAATTAGGCCGCGTGGTGATGATGAACGAGGCGCCTGATCATAGCAAAGAAGATTTCGTATTGCTTTCGGGTACCCGGGTAAGGGAAATGCTCGGTCAGGGCATCGCGCTACCAAAAGAATTCGCACGCCCGGAAATAGCAGAAATATTGATCAATTACTATCAATCACTAGAGCACGGCTAACAGAAACAACCCTGGAAAAATTGTAGGACGGGGAACCATTCCACCGGTCTTTGCTATACACTATCCGCTACTCACAACTCTAAACTCCGATCAACCTCTGAAATGGTTCCAGCCTATCGCTATGACCGAAACCGTTCAAACTACTAACACTGCTTACTCACTCGAAGACCTTAAAACTTTGAGTGCACTCGATATGCAACGTGTGAACCAGGTGATTACCGACAACCTCACTTCGCGTGTGGTGTTGATCAATCAATTGAGCCAGCACATTATTTACAGTGGTGGAAAACGCCTGCGCCCGATGCTGGTATTGCTGTCGTCCAAAGCCTGTGGTTACCGGGGCGAAGACGATGCGTTACTGGCCGCGGTGGTCGAGTTCATCCATACCGCAACTCTATTGCACGATGACGTGGTCGATGATTCCGATAAGCGCCGGGGCCAGGAGACCGCCAATCATATCTGGGGCAACGAGGCCGCTGTACTGGTTGGGGATTATCTCTATTCGCGTGCTTTCCAGATGATGGTCAGGGCACAGTCGATGCGGATTATGGATTTGCTCGCCAACGCCACCAATACGATTGCCCAGGGCGAAGTTCTGCAATTGTTAAATATCAATGATGCCGATACCACGGAAGAGAAATATTACGAAGTCATCTACGGAAAAACTGCCTGCCTGTTCGAAGCCGCGACGCAAATCGGCGCGATTTTGGGTGATGCGGACACACAGCTCGAACAGGCTTTGGCCGATTTCGGCAAACATCTCGGCACTGCATTTCAGCTCGTCGATGATGCACTCGATTACAGTGCCGATAGTGATGAGTTGGGAAAGAATGTAGGCGATGATCTGGCTGAGGGCAACCCAACCTTGCCTCTGATCTACGCAATGCAACAGGGTGACGACCGGCAAAATGTCCTGATTCGCAGCGCGATCGAAGAAGGCAGTCGGGAGCACATAGAATCGATTACGCGTATCCTCGAAAAAACCGGCGCCCTCGACTATACGATGAAACAGGCCCGAGAGGAGGCGGAGTCCGCAAAATCGGCTATCGTCTCGCTGGCTGAGTCCGAGTATAAACAGGCACTGCTGTTTTTGGCAGATTACGCAGTCGATCGGAGTTTTTAGTTCAGGCAGCACTAGCCATTGGCAGTGGAGATACACAGGCACCCAGAGCCAGGCTGATATCCAGACACATATCGGTTTGATTCAGGGTATACAAATGAAATTGCTCGACCCCCTCGCGCGCGCGTCGATCGCACAGCCCTACAGCGAGGTCCACCGACAAGCGGTACTGAGCATTTTTATCGTGCTTCACCTTCGCGAACAG
>JADFMY010000192.1 GCA_022563685.1 Pseudomonadota bacterium
CAGGTGTGCTTTAAGCAAGTTGCAGATGCTGGGTCTGCTGGTCAAACGGGGGCGGGTGTTGGAAGTCCTGGACAGGGTCACCCATGTTGTATTCGATAAAACCGGTACTCCTGACCCTGGGCAGACCGGTGCTTGAGCGCATACTATGCGATCAGACCGTTGGCGAGGCACGTTGTCTGGAGATAGCAGCGGCGTTGGAATACTACTCCGAACACCCACTTGGGAAGGCGTTGGTCAGGGAGGCCGGCGAGTGGCCGCGCAGACGGGTATCGTGGATTATCAGGCCGAGTTACTGCCCGAGCAAAAGATGGCGCGGGTCCAGGACTTGCAGGCTGCAAAGGCCGTCGTGCTGATGGAAATCCTTTATCTGTTAATACTTCTGTCACTGATACTTTTTGGTCTGATTGTCTGGGTATTCTTTTGGGCCGTAGGAAGCGGTCAGTTTGACGATCTGGAAGGACCGGCGCATAGAATTTTGCTCGATAAGGATGAACCGACCGAGTCATCTGACAAAAAATAGCCGATCGGGGGGAGACCGGCTATAAACTGTAGAATTTAAAACGTATAGTTTTCAGCCATAGGGCTGATACAGTTTTTTACTGCACGAGTAGACTAGCACCTCAGAGAGACTGGCAATTTGACTTAGATCAAGCAGAGTGAATTACCTAAGGGAGGTCTGATTTATTCAGAGGTTCCAGCAGTACATGGATGTACTGCCAAAATCAGTGCTGTTAAAGCATTGATTTTGCGAGAAAAATGAAAATGACACTTTTCGTTTTTCGTCCTCTGAGAATTCACGGATGAATTATTCAGAGGTTCCCTAAGGAAACTCACGAAAAAGGCAAAACCTCAAATCACCGGGGAATATACGCTAGTTTTTTCCTCCGAACTTATATAGTGATCGAATACCATGCAAATATTGCGAATCAACAGGCGTCCGCTTGCGAGGATCAGAATTTCATTGCGAGACACCTGTAACAGGCCATCTTTTTCCATTGGCTTAAGGCGTTTCAGTTCCTTTGAAAAGTGACGTTTGAAGTCGATATCACAAAGTTTTTCGATCCGGCTGAAATCCAGTTTGAAGTGACATATCAGTTGCTGGATGATTTCTCGGCGTAAAATGTCCTCTGCATTTGTTTCGCAACCACGATAGATCGGCAGGCGATTAATTTGCAGATCATCGTGGTAAATCTTAAGATCGTTTGTATTTTGGCTGAAGTGGTCGCCAATATTACTAATCGCGGAAACGCCCATCGCGACCGAATCGCAGGCTGAATGGGCAGAATAACCCTGGAAGTTCCGATGCAAGGTACCGCGACGTTGTGCGATAGCTAATTCGTCGCGGGGTTTGGCGAAATGATCCATGCCGATATAAATATAGTCTGCCTTTGTCAAACGTTTGACCGCTAGTTGAAATATCGCGAGTTTTTCTTCTGCCGGGGGCAGGTCTTCCTGCTTGATACGCCGTTGCGGCGGGAATCGATGCGGCAGGTGCGCGTAATTATAGAGTTCGATGCGGTCAGGATTAAGGTCGATCAGAGTTTCGAGCGTTTGTGAGAAGCGCGACACGGTTTGCAATGGTAATCCATAGATAAGATCGATGTTTATCGACTTGTAACGCGAGTCCCGGGCCTGATCGATCACCGCGCGTGTTTGCTCGATGCTTTGCAAACGATTAACGGCACGTTGTACCGACTCATCGAAATCCTGCACGCCCAGACTCAAACGGTTAAATCCGAGGCTGCGCAGATGACTGATGGTACCGGCATCGGTGGTTCTTGGGTCGATTTCGATCGAATATTCCCCACCATCGTCCTGGCGTAGTCGAAAATGCCGCCCAATCTTTTCCATCAGCATTTGCGTCTGTTCGTTGTTTAGAAATGTTGGGGTACCACCACCCCAGTGGAGTTGTTCTACGACCCGGTCCGAATCGAACAATTTGCTCTGCAATTCGATTTCGCGGCACAGATCCTCCAAATAAGGAGCCGCACGACTGTGATCTTTGGTGACAACCTTGTTGCAGGCACAGTAATAACAGACTGTGTTGCAGAACGGGATGTGAAAATACAGTGACAGAGGTCTGGGTATTGGGTCTCCATTACTGTTCCTCGCCCACAGACAATAATCGGAGGCACCGACTTTATCGGTAAATTGATTAACCGGTGGATACGAAGTATATCTCGGGCCGGGCTGATCGTAGCGGCTGACGAGTTCTGAGTTAAAAATAACTTCGTTGGTCATATTGAGGAGGGCGCAAAAACAGCAGTAGTAGTGAGAATATCTTAGAACATTTGCATGCTACGGGATTGATTTAGATCAAAGGGGTGGGGATTACGTCGATCTACGTTGGCAATCGCGTAAAAGGCC
>JADFMY010000111.1 GCA_022563685.1 Pseudomonadota bacterium
TGTAATTTGGAGGCCACAGCAAAACCAGGTAATGCGAACAACGAGCGAATCGACCTGGGATTTTTCATCTGCTTAGCCTATCTGAAAAACAGATCACTTTTTATTACCAAATAAACGATTGAATATTCTTTTATTCTCAATGACTTATACTACTTTCTCTGTCAGTATTTACCCACATGAATCCGCGTAGACCTTCTAAATTAACTCATGCAAATTCTAAATTTGAGCGCTGATTTTTAATTATAGGCGGCTTGAATTGTCCGAAAAAATATAAATCGATGGCTTTTTGATGCTAGGGAAGATTGGTGGTGAGGGCAAAATTACCTGTCGATTTTTCGGATGCGCCGGTTATCGGAAGCCGTATAATGAGTCGCATGCAACCTTTACCCAACGAAGATATTCTCTACCAGGCGCTACTTGAGCGCGACAGTCGGCTCGAAGGCACGTTCTATTTTGGGGTTAAAACCACCGGTATATTTTGCCGACCTGGTTGCAGTGCGCGTAAACCCAAAAAGGAAAATGTCGATTACTTCGAATCGATCCAGGGCGCGCTCGCGCAGGGCTACCGGCCCTGCAAGATTTGTTCGCCACTCACTAAAACGGGCGCGGTACCGGTGTGGCTCAGAGCCCTGCTTGACGAGGTTCACCAAAGCCCAGAATCTAACTTTAAAGATGCCGAGCTGCGCGCGCGCAATGTTGATCCCACGCGAATCAGGCGTTGGTTTCAAAAACATCACGGCATGACTTTCCATGCCTATGTGAAAGCGCTACGCGTCAATCGAGCCTACCGAAAGATGAATCACAATAGCAGGGTTATCGATACCGCTTTCGATAGCGGGTACGAATCGCTCAGCGGATTTCACGCTGCGTTTAAAAATGTTGCGGGCGTCAGTCCGTCACAGGCCGGCTCCCAGTCGTTGGTTACCATCACGCAACTGGCGACGCCGCTCGGGCCAATGTATGCCGGTGCGACCGACCGAGGGCTTTGTTTTCTCGAATTTAACGACCGCAAGTTGATCGATCTTCAAATTGAACAATTACAGCAACGCATGAAGGCTCGATTTGTCACCGGCAAGACGCAAATATTGAGCAGCCTGGAAACCCAGCTCGCTGAGTATTTCGGTGCACACAGGCGTGATTTTGAGCTGCCACTGGATATGACTGGTACGCCGTTCCAGGTTAAGGCCTGGCAGGCTTTACTGAAAATACCCTATGGTGAAACACGCTCATACCAGCAGCAGGCGCTTGTGGTCGGAAATGCAAAAGCCGTCCGTGCCATCGCCAGTGCCAATGCTAAAAATCATATTACGCTTGTCATTCCATGCCACCGTGTAATCGCCGCTGATGGAGACCTCGCGGGTTTCGGCGGAGGCGTCTGGCGTAAAAAGTATCTGCTCGATCTTGAGTCGAGCACTTCAAATAGAACCCTTAGCCCGCGTATCGCCTAAAGCCGGTTTTTACTTTCGGGTTAATATACAATCGAACGATTTGGAATCACTATTCCATCTGGTACAGTTTGTACCTGTAACTCATTCCTTTCATTCGATATCCGCGCCAGGCAAAACTATGCAGACCAGTTTTACAGCAGCTAATCCAGCATTCGAGCAACGCGTGAAAGATAGTTTTTCAATGCAACAGGCAATGAAGACAATTGGTGCGACGATTAGAAACGTACAGCCCGGAAAGGTGTCTATCGGCATGCCCTTTAGTGACGAATTGACGCAGCAGCATGGTTTTATCCACGGTGGAATTGTTGCTACCCTTCTCGATAGTGCCTGCGGTTACGCGGCTTTTTCGCTGATGCCGGAAAATGCCGCGGTACTGACTATCGAATTCAAGATTAATTTGTTGTTGCCGGCGAAGGGTGACTGGTTCGAGGCTGTTGGGCGGGTAAAAAAACCTGGCCGTAATATTTCCGTATCGGAAGGCGAGCTTTACGCTTACGAAGGTGAGAACAAGAAACTGGTAGCGAGCATGGTCGGTACGATGATGTCGGTTTATGATCGCGAAGGCATCGAACATTAATTGGGTGTTCAAAAACAGTAATTGTGAAAACCTATCGTTCCCCCAAAATTGAAGTTCGCGATGGTACTTTGAGCGGTCGTGGGCTAGTGGCTTTGCAAGATATCGCAAAAGATGAAATCGTGGCGATTAAATCAGGGCATATTGTGACCCGGGTTGAACTCGAACGAATCAACGCCGAAGTTGGCGATTTTGCCCTGCAAATCGACGATAAATTTTACCTGTCACCGTCCACGGTTGATGAAGTCGATGACATGACCGTGTTTATCAATCATTCTTGCGATCCGAATGTCGGTTTTCGCGGTCAGGTGGTTTATCTCGCGATGCGCGCCATCGATGCGGGCGAAGAGCTTTGCCACGATTATTCGATGGAGCGGTCGGATGCCTATTCCCTCGATTGCCATTGCGGTAGCCCACTATGCCGGGGCAAGGTGACGGGCAAAGACTGGCAGTTGCCGGAATTACAGCAACGCTATGGCGATTATTTTTCCATTTACCTGCTAAAGAAAATACAGCAGTTGCGCGAGTAGCAGGTTCCTGAGCGATAGGAATCAATTCCGGGCTTGACTGCTGCGGCATCGGCTTTAATATGACAGCCATTAATCTCGTTCTGGCCTGGCCGGATGGAAAAATAAACAGGAGACACATATGCCCTGGTGGGGATGGATGATATTTGGTGCTTTTTTACTGGGATCGGAGCTTCTGGGCGTCGAAGCCGGGTTTTACCTGGTGTTCATCGGCCTGGCGGCAGCATTGACGGGTTTGATCGAAGTTGCAGGACTCGAGCTGGCGCCCTGGATACAGTGGATAGTGTTTGCGGTGCTAGGGCTTGTATTTATGGTTTTATTTCGAAAAAAACTATATCAAAAACTTCGTGGCGCCGGTGCCGGCTATGATGCCGGTCCAACTGGAGACTATGTCAAAGTGGAAGAAACATTGCGGCCGGGTGAAAAGGGTCGAATAGCATATCGCGGCAGCAACTGGACAGTGCTTAACGCGGGTTCAGAGGTGGTTGAAAAAGGGGCCAGCGTCCGAATTAGCAGCGTGGTTGGGCTCACATTAAATATTAATAGTAGTAACGAAAAATAAATTTGGAGAGTACGAATGATTTTTGAAAATTTTGCTTTTTGGGTAGCGATAGCGACAGCCTTTGTCGTTATCATTATAATCGCCAAGACGGCTGTGGTGGTGCCGCAGCAAAGCGCCTATGTCGTCGAAAGCCTGGGTAAGTTCAGCCGTACGCTTCGCGCCGGCTTTCACATCCTGATTCCGTTTATCGAAAGATCGGCCTACAGGCATAGTCTGAAGGAACTCGCCTTCGATATTCCCGAACAGATCTGTATTACCAAAGATAACGTTCAGGTGGGTGTCGATGGTGTGTTATACATGCAGGTACTCGACCCAGAACGGGCTTCCTACGGTATTACAGATTATCAGTTCGCTATTTCGCAACTCGCGCAAACCACATTGCGTAGTGAGATCGGAAAAATCGATCTGGATCGAACCTTCGAAGAGAGATCGATGATAAATCACAACGTGGTTGGGGAGTTGGACAAGGCGTCCGACCCCTGGGGCGTTAAGGTTTTGCGCTATGAAATTAAAAACATCAACCCACCGCCCGACGTGGTCAGCGCGATGGAAAAGCAAATGCGAGCCGAGCGTGAAAAGCGTGCGGTGATTTTGACCTCTGAAGGCGAACGTGATGCCAAGATCAACGAAGCGGAAGGCGAGAAGCAGCGCGTCATCAAAGAGTCAGAGGCCGCCAAGCAGCAGCAGATTAATGAGGCAGACGGTGAGGCCGCCGCCATTTTAGCAGTCGCTAAGGCCACCGCCGAAGGTTTGCGTAATGTCGCAAACGCGCTTGTCGTCGAAGGGGGTGAATCCGCGATGAAACTGCGCGTGGCTGAATCTTATATCGAGCAGTTCGGGCAGCTTGCCAAAGAAGCCAACACGCTGGTGATACCGGCTAATTTGAGTGACATTGCGTCTATGATCTCCCTGGCCACCACTATTATGTCGAAGGATTCGAAGCAGGATGTGAGCAAGGCGTAAAAGCCAGATTCTGGGTAAAAGCGGATGGTGTTTCGCCGCTAATACGATTACAATGCGCGCCCTTTTTGAACCGCTGTGGAATCAGGTGCTTGCGCTATGCGACCTAGTGGAGTCACGGATTCAGGATCTTTGGCATCGATGGACTTCAAGCAGCATTTTGATGTAATCGTAGTAGGCGGCGGGCATGCGGGCACCGAAGCCGCGCTCGCGGCTGCGCGCATGGGTGTCGATACGCTGCTACTGACACACAATATCGATACGCTCGGTCAAATGTCCTGCAACCCGTCAATCGGCGGCATCGGCAAGGGTCATCTGGTGCGGGAAATCGACGCGCTCGGTGGTGAAATGGCGCTCGCGGCCGATAAGGCTGGAATCCAGTTTCGCATTCTCAATCGGCGCAAGGGTCCGGCGGTGCGGGCCACGCGCGTGCAGGCCGATCGTCAGCTTTATCGCATGGCCATTCGCGAGAAGCTCGAGCAGCAGCCAAACCTGTCGATATTCCAGCAACCCGTTGTCGATCTGATCGAAAACAATGACCGGGTCGAAGGTGTATTAACACAAATGGGCTTGCGTTTCATGGCGCCGATGGTGGTGCTCACCGTGGGCACTTTTCTCGATGGCAAGATCCACATCGGCGATGCCAATTACGCCGGCGGACGCGCGGGAGACCCCCCTGCCACGGCACTGGCACGGCGCCTGCGTGAACGCCCGTTTCGCGTTGGCCGCTTAAAAACAGGCACCCCGCCGCGTATCGATCGCAATACGATCGATTTTGGAAAACTCGAAGAACAACCCGGCGACGACCCATTACCGGTGTTTTCGACTATGGGTTCGATCGACATGCATCCCCGGCAAGTCTGCTGTCATATCACGCATACCAATGAAAAAACCCATGCGATCATACGCGATAGCCTGCATCGCTCACCGCTATTCAGCGGTGAAATCGAAGGCGTCGGCCCACGCTATTGTCCATCGATCGAAGACAAGGTGGTACGCTTTGCCGGGCGCAGCTCGCACCAGGTATTTGTCGAACCCGAAGGCCTCAAGCTGGGCGAGGTTTATCCTAACGGTATTTCCACGCGCCTGCCGTTGGATGTGCAGCAGGCGTTTGTGAACAGTATGGTCGGGTTCGAGCGCGCCCATATCACCCGCCCCGGCTATGCGATCGAATACGATTTTTTTGACCCGCGTGATTTGCGAGCAACGCTCGAAACCCGTTTCATCGAGGGACTGTATTTTGCAGGCCAGATCAACGGCACCACCGGCTACGAGGAAGCGGCCGCACAGGGCTTGATAGCCGGTGCAAATGCCGCGGCCACATTACAGGGCAAGCAGTCGCTCGAACTGTCGCGCTCGCAGGCATACATGGGCGTACTGGTCGATGACCTGATTACGCGAGGAACCAACGAACCCTATCGTATGTTCACTTCACGTGCGGAGTACCGCCTGATGCTACGAGAAGACAATGCCGATTTGCGCCTGAGCGAGATCGGCCGCAAAATGGGGCTGGTCGAAGACGAACGCTGGCAGGCTTTCGAAACCTATCGCGAACAACTGGAGCGTCTCAATCAGCGCTTACGCGATCAATCGGTACGCCCCGACACATCGCAAGCCGATGCGCTTTCCGGGGTGATGAATAATCCTCTGACGCGCGAGTATCGATTGAGTGAAATCCTCAAACGACCCGAAGTCGAAATAGAGCATTTGATGCCATTCATCGACGATGCTGAATCCTATCCACTGCGCGTTCGCGAGCAAGCCGAGGTTAACGCAAAATACGCGGGCTACCTGTCGCGTCAGCAACAGGAAATCGAAAAGGCCAGCCACAATGAACAAACCACGCTGCCCGAGTCGCTCGACTATACCGAGGTTCGTGGTCTTTCCAACGAGGTTTGTCAAAAGCTGCGGGATCACCGTCCGGCTACTATTGGTCAGGCGAGCCGGATCTCGGGCATAACCCCGGCGGCGATATCATTGTTGTTGGTTCATTTGAAGCGCAGGCAACCCGCGATACAGAAGTCGGCTTGAATTCAGGCTCCCTGGAAACAGGACTCAAGTCAGGGATTGCGGAGTTGGGATTAAGCCTCCGCGAGAACCAGATCGGACAATTGCTCGACTACCTGGAATTGCTGATAAAATGGAACAGGCACTATAACCTGACCGCGATTACCGACCCGCATAAAATGCTCAGCCATCATCTACTCGACAGCCTGTCGATCGCCAGCTATATCGGCAATAGCGACAATGCGCTTGACGTGGGTAGCGGCGCAGGATTGCCAGGCATACCTCTGGCGATCGCCTTGCCCGGGTCATCCTGGATGTTGCTCGATAGTAACGGTAAAAAAACCCGCTTCATGCTGCAGGCAATCGCGCTTTGCGGTATCGACAATGCGCAAGTTGTGAAGTGCCGGGTAGAGGGCTATCATGCGCCGGAGCCGTTCGATGTGGTCGTCAGCCGGGCCTTTGCGTCCCTGGCTAATTTTTGTCAAAGTGTCGCCCACCTGGTTGAAAACGGAACCCGGTTGATGACGATGAAGACCGGTCTGAATACCCGGGAAGCCGATGCACTTGATTCAAGATATTACGAGTTACACGAAACCCACTTGACGGTGCCGGGTGTCGCCGGGAAACGAAGCCTGGTTATCATAAATAAAAAAACATGACGAAAATCATTACCATCGCAAATCAGAAAGGTGGTGTCGGTAAAACGACGACCACGGTTAACCTCGCCGCAGCATTGGCCGCGACCAAACGCCGGGTGTTGCTAATCGATATGGATCCACAGGGTAACGCCACCATGGGCAGCGGGGTCGACAAGACTCAACTCAGGGTTAGTATCTGCGATGTTTTGCTGGGCGATGCAAGGATCGATCAGGCCATCGTCAGGGTTGAGGAGGCTGGCTACGATATCCTCCCGGCGAATGCCGATTTGACCGCTGCCGAAGTGCAACTGGTCACCCGAATCGGTCGCGAAAAGCAATTATCGCTGGCACTGGAGACGGTAGCCAACAACTATGATTATATTTTCATCGATTGCCCACCGTCGTTAAATATGCTGACTGTCAACGCGCTGGTCGCTGCAACCGGTGTGGTTATTCCGATGCAATGCGAGTATTACGCGCTTGAGGGGTTGTCATCGCTGCTCGATACCATTGATCAAATCCGCATCAACGTCAATCCGCATATCAAACTCGAGGGTTTATTGCGCACCATGTACGACCCGCGCAATAATCTGGCAAACGATGTTTCAGCAGAATTGATTCAACACTTTGGCGATCGGGTATACCGTACCGTGATTCCGCGTAATATTCGCCTCGCCGAAGCGCCCAGCTATGGTCAGCCGATCATGCAGTACGACAGGAATTCGCGCGGGTCGATGGCATACATTGCGCTTGCGGGTGAAGTTTTGCGTCGTGACGCGAAGCAGAACCATTATCCCAGTTAACACGAACGACTATGAAAAAAAAGCGTTTGGGCAGGGGGCTGGGGTCGTTAATCGGTAATATCGAGGAAGTCACCCAGGTCAGCGAACAGGATCAGGCCCATGGCCTGACAGAGCTGGATATCGATCGAGTTCAACGCGGCAGATATCAGCCGCGTCAGAACTTCGATCAAAAATCGTTAGAGGAACTGGCAGATTCGATTCGTTCGCAGGGAATCATCCAGCCAGTGGTGGTACGACCGGAGGGAAACCATTTCGAATTGATCGCTGGTGAGCGACGTTGGCGCGCGGCACAACTGGTAGGCCTGCAAAAAATTCCAGCAGTGATCCGCGAAATCGATGGTAAGGCCGCCCTGGCCATCTCGCTGGTCGAAAATATTCAGCGCGAAGACTTGAATCCGCTCGAAGAGTCGACCGCATTGATGCGACTGATAGAGGAATTTGACCTTACCCATCAACAGGTTGCGGACTCGATCGGTCGTTCGCGAGCCGCTGTGAGTAACTTACTGCGCCTGCTCGACCTCGCAGACCCGGTCAAGGATCAGGTTAATCGCGGATTGCTCGATATGGGGCACGCACGCGCGCTGCTCGCGCTGATTCGGCACGACCAGATAGAAGTCGCTAACCTTGTCGTCAATCGAGAACTTTCGGTACGTGAAACCGAGCAACTGGTGAAACGCGCACTCGGTGGTAATTTGAAAAAGAAATCGACAGCTATCGATGTCGATCCGGATATCCGCAGGCTAGAAAACAGAATCGGCGAAAAACTGGGTGCGGCGGTCAAGATCAAGTCCGGGAAGCACGGCGCTGGTAAACTGATTATCAGCTTTCATAACAGCGATGAACTCGATGGGATTCTCGAACACCTGGTACCATAACTTTATTTTTATCGGCCATTGATTCCTGGTTTAACTCCGGTATACTCTGCATCCGATTTTGGGGCGGGCTTTAATATTAGACCGTGTTTACACGTATTAAAGCCATGAATAATCAGATTTGGAAAACTCTGGCGATTCAACTCGTTTTGAGCGGGATTTACGTCTCGGCGATGAGTATCTGGGACGAAAAAGTCATGCTCTCGGCCCTGGTTGGATGCCTGGCCTGCCTGATTCCTAATAGTTACTTTTATTTTAGGATGATCGGGCAATCGGAGAATTATAATGCGGAGCGATGGTTAGGCAACGCATACCGATTCGAGTTTGGGAAATGGGTAATGGCGGGCATCATATTTGCGTTGGCATTTACCTCTAATCATCCATGGGATCCATTAGTATTTTTTTCCGGATATGTGTTAATACAGATATCCGGCTGGTTCGTACTGTTTGTTATAAAAGGTAATTGATCGAAACATGGCCTACGCTAATCCAAGCGAATACATCAAGCACCATTTGACCAATCTGGTCTATGGTCAGCACCCGGATGGTAGCTGGGGCTTTGCGCACGGTGCGGATGAAATAAAAGAGATGGGCTTTTGGTCGATTAACGTAGACTCGATGGCCTATTCCATAGGCCTGGGCGTATTATTCCTCTGGTTGTTTCGTAGAGCCGCCATCAAAGCCTCGACCGACGCACCAACCGGCCTGCAAAATTTTATCGAGATGATAATCGAATTTATCGATGGCTCGGTTCGCAGCTCCTACTCGGGCAAAGACCCGCTAATCGCACCCCTGGCCCTGACCATATTTGTCTGGGTCTTCCTGATGAATCTTATGGATTTGATCGCTGTCGATCTGGTGCCCTGGATTGCTGGCTTGATGGGTGTTAGCTATTTGAAAATCGTGCCGACCACCGACCTCAA
>JADFMY010000193.1 GCA_022563685.1 Pseudomonadota bacterium
TATCCACGCTAGCGTAGCCGCGGGCAAAGTCGCCTTCTTCGCGCTCGATCTTGATCACGCGCGCGCCCGCAGCGACGAGCCGGTTCGAGCAATAGGGCGCCGCAACCGCCTGCTCCAGGGTGACGACCAAAATTTCGCTGAGATCCAGCATCAGAAAGACTTCGGCAAGCCGAGCACATGCGTGGCTATGTTCGAGAGGATCAAATTGGTCGAAATCGGGGCAACCTGGTACAGGCGTGTTTCACGAAACTTGCGTTCGATATCGTATTCGATCGCAAACCCGTAGCCGCCGTGGGTTTGCAGGCACATTTCGGCTGCAGCCCAGGAAGCATCGGCCGCGAGCAATTTCGCCATGTTGGCCTGTGAGCCGCAGGGTTCTTCGGCGTCGAATAAATCGCTCGCTTTGATCACCATTTGCGCAGCCGCTTCGGTTTGAACGTAAGCGCGCGCGATGGGGAATTGCACGCCCTGATTTTTACCGATTGGCCGACCGAACACTTCGCGCTCGCGCGCATAATCGCTCGCTTTCTCGATAAACCACCGGGCGTCACCGATACATTCGGCTGCAATCAGGATACGCTCGGCGTTCATGCCGTCGAGGATATAAGTAAAGCCTTTGCCTTCTTCGCCAATCAGATTTTCCACGGGTACGCGTAGCTGGTCGAAAAAAAGCTCGGTGGTCGCATGGTTGAGCATTGTCTCCAGCGGCCGCACAGTCAGCCCATTACCAACGGCCTCGCGTAAATCGACCAGTAACACTGACATACCCCGTGTCGGTTTATCGACCGCATCGCGCGGCGTTGTGCGCACCAGCAACAACATTAAATCCGAATACTCGACGCGTGAAATAAACACCTTTTGCCCTGACACCAGGTAGTGATCCCCATCACGCACCGCTTTGGTTCTGATGCGCGTGGTATCGGTACCGCTTGACGGCTCGGTTACACCGAAAGCTTGCAGGCGCAATTCTCCTGCCGCAATCGCGGGCAGGTACTGCTGTTTTTGTGCCTCACTGCCGTGCCGCAACAGGGTACCCATGGTATACATCTGCGCGTGACAGGCGCCTGCATTCCCCCCACTACGTTGAATTTCTTCGAGCACTGCACAGGCTGAGCCAAGATCCATACCGGCACCGCCATATTGTTCCGGAATCAGAACCGATAGATAGCCACCCTCGGTCAAAGCTTTGACAAATTCACTCGGATATTCCTTTTTTTTATCCTTTTCGCGCCAGTACTCGCCAGGAAAATCGCCACAAAGACGCGCGACGGCATCACGGATTTCGGGATGGGTTCGATCTTCAAACATACAGGGTAGGTGTCATCACTGGAAAGCGCCGAGTGTACATGGCTTTCGGGACTGGTGACAATTCTGGATGCGAACAATTATGACGGCGACTAAGGTTTGGAAAGCGTAATCACCGGACTATTTTTACGGAAACGCTGTAAACCAGAGCCTGCCCCGCGAGCATCGCGAGTGCTTTGGGTATCCATGGGCGCTCTCACGCGACATGACCGCCATGGACGGTGGAAATGCAATAGAGCTGTAGGAACAGCCCTTGCCCATGTCGCGCAAGGTCCCGTAAAAACATTCCAGCGGTTACGCCTCTATAGAGGTGAGGAAATAGAGGGAAGCCCAGATCACGATTAAATAGTTCGGGGAAAATAAGGTTTTGAGCCCTTTCTCCCAAGTTGACTTCACTATCGAGGTGCGATCACTGGGATATTTTTACAGGACGTTGCGCAACAGGGATGTTGCGCACGAGCCCCCAGGGAGGGGTTCACGGCGTTCCTGTAAAAATATACCGGTGGTCACGCCCTACACCAAGTCAAGCACCGACGATATTATGTTCAGGCCCGTAGGGAAATCCGGTGATATTCTCGGCACCATCATCGCCGATTACCAGAATATCGTGTTCCCGGTATCCGCCGGCACCTGGCGTTCCCAGCGGCAGGGTCAGCATGGGTTCCATCGATACCACCATGCCCGCTTCGAGTACGGTATCAATATCTTCGCGCAATTCGAGCCCTGCTTCGCGACCATAGTAATGCGACAGCAGACCGAAAGAATGACCATAGCCGAACGAACGGTATTGCAGCAAGTCCAGGTCTTCGAAGTAGCGGTTAATTTCGGCACAGATTCCGGAGCAGGTGGCACCCGGTTTGATTAACGACAGTCCGAGTTCATGCGCTCCAACATTTGCCTCCCAGATGCGCAGCGAATCGGCATCCGGCTCGCCGAGAAACAGTGTTCTTTCGAGCGCGGTGTAATATCCGGAAATCATCGGGAAGGTATTCAGGCTCAGG
>JADFMY010000112.1 GCA_022563685.1 Pseudomonadota bacterium
ACTACAATTTGCCGCTAAATCTTGAAATAGGGGTGGTGGTCCACCTCAGGGCGTGTTATTAGAGCACCAACAGTAGGCGCTTTTAGGCGACGCAGGAGCAGTTGCCGAGAGGGACGAACCCCAACATTTTAATTTCGATGCGTCATGTTGGGCTTCCCAAGCTCAGCCCAACCTATGGGCTGAGTTCGTTAAATCATTTTCCATAGTGATACCTGCAGGAAATAATAATTAGTTGACCATCGTCAACGGCATAAACTAAACGATTGGCATCATCGATCCTTCGCGACCAAAAACCGGCTAAATTTTCTTTCAGAGATTCTGGTTTTCCGATACCCTCGAATGGAGATCGCCGGGTATCCATGATTATTTTATTGATACGTCTTAAGGTTTTTTTATCCTGACCCTGCCAGTAAATATAATCCGACCAGGCTTCTCTCGTCCATGACAATATCTCAATCATCCGTTAGCTCATGACGCTCCACTTTTCCAGCACGATATTGTTCGATAGACCTGGCCAGATGCGCAGCATTAGCCGGACTCTTCAACAGATGCACAGTTTCCATTAACCCATTGAACTGATCGAGGGACATGACGACCGCATCTTCCGCATCACGACGAGAGATAATCGTATAATCGGCATCTTCAACCACCTGGTCTAATACGCTTTTTAATCGATTTCGAGCATCCGAAAAATTAATCACCCTCATGAGCAACTCACCCAATTGTACAATTTACAGGACAAGTATAACTTGATCAATATATTGTGCAAGTTAGATTGAGTCGTTCGAGGCGCCACCAGGCTCTTCCCCTGATTTTACAGGGTCAAAAGAATTCGACAGGTTTGAAGGAAATGGATATGGACTCAAGGGTTGCCAGTCCAAGTAGGTTGGGGTGAGGGACGAACCCCAACATATTGATTAGGATTTATCATGTTGGGCTTCACAGGCTCAGCCCAACCTTCTATGAGGATTGCTTTGTCAACCCCTTGTTTCGCTGTTCACATCTTTTATCGTCGTTTTTTCATACCAAAGCCTTTATCTGTTTTTTGTGCCATAAATCGTTGTCCAGGTTTCGTTTATTCGTCAGACCCATCAAGGGCCGTGACCACCTTCTATCCGTTCCGGACTTTTACCGGTTACCTTAAACTGCGTTCGCGTTAACGTCGCCTTTAACCTGGTGTGAAAGTACCCCTTCTACAGAGACGGTTGGGCCATAATAGCCAACCAAGGTTGGGCACGAGTACTTTCGACAACTCTTTAACTCTTTTTACCCGTTTTATACTGCTTTCAATACCGCGCCTTGCGGAATAACGCCCTGTTCCAGGTAACGCCACAGCGCGATCAGCAGTTTCCGCGCGAGCGCCACGATGCCAATGCGGCGCATGCGCTTGCCACCACGGCCAAAGCGTTTTTCAAACCACAGGCTTAAATGACTGTCTGGCTGATAGCGTAACCACAACCAGGCCAGCTCTACCATCAGTTTGCGAATGCGCTTGTTGCCCGCCTTACTGATGCCTTGTTCTCGTGTGCTATCGCCACTAGCGTAAGGCGTCGGTGTCAGGCCCGCACAGGCCCCCACTTGTTTGGTGTTTTTGAACTGCCGCCAGTTGAAAAACTCCATGTTCAGGATCCAGCTCGATTGCCAGCCCACGCCTTTCAGGCTGCGCAGGTGCTGGATGTTTTGCATGGCGGGAATATCCTGCGACTCGGCCCGCTCAATCTGCAAACGCTCCAGTTGCTTGATTTGCGCATCGACCAGCTCATAGCGTTCATATTCCCGCGCCAGTTCCGACTTTAACTCAGGCGGTAGCGCATAACCGGTAACCGCGGCTCTGGACGTCTTTAATAACCGCGCTACCCCGGTCAGCCTTTCCAGCACAATGCCGTGTGTGATCAGCAGGGATTTCATCCGCGCACTGTGTGAACCTCGCTCCTTGAGCAGACGTTCCCGCTCACGGCTCAATCGGCGGTCATCCTCTTCGGCCACCGTGGGAATGCGCAGAGTATGCAAGGCAGCCTTTTCACCATTCATATAGCGCATCAGTAAACCAAGTAAGGCGATTACATCCACCCGGTCCGTTTTAACCTGCCTCTTGCGTCGGCTGACTTCAATACTGGCAGAATCCACTACCTGATTTTCTATACCATCGGCTATTAAGGCTCGATGAATCCAGAAACCATCACGACCGGCTTCATAACAGCTTACCACTTTGCAATTGGCTGCACTGCTGAGCTTATTCTTCGCCAGCTCGATTTCAGCCAGTAAGGCTTTCCAATCTCTGGCATCAACGGTTTTAACCCGCTTTCTCTCGCCATTGCTAAAACCCAGTTTCCATTTCTTGTGACTCAGCTCCATGGCCATATACAAAACCGGGTGAATTGCGTTATCTTTACCTTGAAGGACTGTTTTCATGTTTTTCCCCTTATTGGTTGTTGAGACTTAAGGGTAACTGATTTCAGTCCTTCATAGTTTCTACGGGTTAAGGGTGCAACATTCGCCAGAGAAAGTCGATGCCTCGGCTAGAGCAGGCGGTCGATGGCCTGTTTCACCGCGTCAAGGCTAATCAGTTCCATGACATCGGGGTGGCGTACCCGTTCACCCCAGCGTGCCTGTTCGAGTGTCTTGTGATTATGCTGTAGCAGGGCCTGTTCGTAGTAGTTCACCAGAATATCCTGGCTTTTATAGGGGCCAGTGCGTGCAGGGTTGCTGCTGGCAAACAGGCCGATCACCGGGGTGTCGACGATGGTTGCCATATGGGCCGGGCCGGTGTCGGGCGCGATGATAAATTCTGCGCCTTCGATCAACGCCAATAACTGTCCAAGCGATGTTTGACCCGCGAGATTCTTTGGCGAGGATTGGCACCGATCGACAATAGACTGGCAATAGTCGCGCTCGGCAGGGGAGGGTCCGCCGGTAATCAACACCTGTAAACCCCGGCTATGCAAATAGTCGGCAATTTCCGCGTAACGATCCCTGGCCCAGTTACGCCAATTGTTGCTGCGAGCGCTGCTGCAGGGGTTGATTACAGCACAGCGCTTACCGTTGCGTATCTCTGTTGCATAGCGCTTATCTGATTCATCGATGGGTAGATCCCAGGCGTAGATTTTTTCCTCGATGCCCAGCGTCTGCAGAAATTGAAAAAAACCATCCAGAACGTGAACCCGATGATCGCCACTGATCCGGTGATTTGAAAACAGCCATTGAAAGTCTACCGCGCGCTGCCGGTCAAATCCGATTTTGTAGCGCGCTGCAATGAATAAACTGGCGATACTGGCGCGTAATGCCGCCTGTATCATTAACAATACCTCGAACTGCCTGCCTTTTAATTGCCGTCGCAGATCAACAAACGCGCGCCAGCCATCTGCCTTATTAAAGCGGATAAACTCAACCCCTGCCAGGGTTTTGACCAGTTCATATTCTACCTGCCCGATGACCCAGGTAATTTCGGTTTCGGGCCAGACCTTCTTCAGGGTTTGAATAACCGGTAGAATATGGGTCACATCGCCAATCGCCGAAAGCCTGAAAATGCAAAGCGACTTTGGCGACTGTTTAAATTCGATCATGGATAAAAATGGCCAGGCACACAGAATCTGCTGGATGCTACATCTTGCATGATGAAAACGCTATAGACAATCTGGAAGCGCGGCACTTTGACCCTGCATTCTGGCAGGACAAGCCCGGCTTCGAGCGAATCCAGGGCGGTAGAGGGGGAAGCGTTAAAATTATCATCGCGGGACGATGCGCAATATTGCGCCCTTATTTACGCGGTGGCATGGTCGCCCGATGGGTGACCGACCGATACCTGTGGTTAGGGAAGGGCAGGACCCGCCCCTGGCGCGAATGGGCGATGACCAGGCTCGCGCTAGCCGCTGGTATGCCGGTGCCGGAGCCGCTAGGGATTTACGTGAAACGAAGGGGATTACTGTATCGAGGGGCAATCATCACCGCCTTTATCGAAAATACCGAAACGCTCGCCGAACGCCTGTCGCACAGCAAGCTCGGCGAAGAGTCCTGGCGCCAGCTTGGATCGTTGCTGCAACGATTTCAGGCACACTGCTTTCACCATGCGGATCTGAATGCGAACAATCTGTTAATCGACCGGCAGGGGCAGTATTTCATCATCGATTTCGACAAGGCCCGCCTGATGAAAAACCACGGGGACTGGCAGTGGAAACCTTTAAGCCGACTGCAACGATCACTTGAAAAAATAAACCGGCAACAAAAATTGCACTATGAACAAAGTGACTGGCAGGCATTGATGGATGGTTATAAGTCTGCCTCAAAATAAGTCATGCCTGTAGGGTCGAATTCATTCGACCCTACTCTGAGGAAGATCCAGATAAATACGGCTGAATTTCAGTCAGATACCTGTCGAGCACATCCGATTGATTGCTCACCGCCTGCAGGGCATGTCGGCCGAGCTCTCTGGATTGATCTGGATTGTCGAGTAACAGGGTTATTTTTTCCCAGCATTCCGCCATATCGTGCACCTGAAAAATACCGATTCCATCGCCGAGCAGGGCGATGTCTTCACGGATATTGCTGTCGGAAGGTCCGGTGATGATCGGGCAGGCCAGGGTTGCGGGTTCGATTAAATTATGTCCGCCGGATTCATCGAAGGAACCTCCCATAACGACGAGTCGAGCGTGCGCCATCAGTGCTTTTAATTCACCCAGGGTATCGGCGAGATAAACTTCAGTATTCAGGTTAATTGCCTGCGACTGACTGCGTACCGCGTAATTGACCCCGAGTCCCTTGAGCTGCTGGCGTATCGATTTGCTCCGCGCCGGGTGCCTGGGCGCTATGACGATCAGAATCTTTTCAAAACCGGCAGGGCGTTGCTCTAGCATCATCAATTCCTCGCCTTCTCGACTCGAAGCGAGTAACAGATACTCTGGTTCAACCAAACGTGATGCGGCGATCGGTTCGCCGACCCGGGATTTGAGATTACCGGCAATTTTAATGTCCTGCGGGGAAACGCCAAACTGAATCAACGCTTCCCGGTCAGATTCATTGCGGATCAAATGCGAGCTAACATATTCCAGCGTACGACGCAGCAGGTAACGAATAAAGATGGGAGCCTCGACCGATTTTCGCGACAGGCGAGCGTTGACCCGAATGATCGGCAGCTCGTTACGCGTCGCCTGGTATAACAGTTCGGGCCAAAGTTCGGTTTCCATCAGCAGGCAAAGTTTTATGCGGCGTTGGCGGAAAAAACGCCGGCAAAACCAGAAAAAGTCGATCGGGATAATCCCTGTTTCTATGCTATCGGGGACATTGCATTGAATGGTTTTAGAACCGCTGGGGGTAAAGGCGGTAAACAGCAGCGATTCGCCCTGGTCGTATAATGCCCTGACCAACGGCGAGATAGCCTCGACCTCACCGACCGATGCGGCATGCACCCAGATCGATAGATCATTCGATCGATTTTTCTTTCCCCGGCAGCGTAGCTGAAAATAGCAGCTGAGTGCCTGCGAGCGTCCAAGCCATAGTGCGTGCACTAGCCACAGGGGCAAGAGTAATAGCGATGACAGGCGGTAACCTGATCCGGGTGACTGGAAGTTCATGGGTAAATCGGCGGTTCACCCTGCGGGCGCGTCTTAAAGCGCTGGTGAATCCACACGTATTGATCGGGTTGCAGCAGCACAGATTTTTCGATCGATGCATTGACCGCTGTCGCATCCTTCACGTCATCGCCAGAAGGAAAATCTGCTAGCGGTGGATCAATCCATAAAATATAGCCAGACCCATCTTTCTTGCGCTCGGGATAAAAAGGCAGCATCGCCGCTCCGGATGACTGGGCCAGGCGTGAACTGGCGGTAATTGTCGCGGTCTGCACTCCCAGAAAGGGTGCGAAAACATTTCTTTCGCCGGGGAAATTCTGATCCGGCGCATACCAGGTGGGCACCAGTTTTTTGATACCCTTGATCATCAGGCGGGTGTTTTTTCGCGAAATCGTATTGACGTAATAACTGCTCCGGCGGGTATAAAGATAGCTGTCGAACAGGCGGTTTTTCTGCGTCCGGTACATAACCTGTATGGGCATGAACAATGCGAGCAGGCGACCCCCTATTTCGAGACTGACAAAATGCCCGGTGACCAGTATGACACCCCGACCACTTTCCAGCACCGCATCGATATGTTCTTTGCCACGAATTTCGACCAGAGACCTTAGCTTTGCTTCCGGCCACCACCAGCACATCGACATTTCCAACAAAGAGACGCCAATATTCGCAAAGCAGGCGTTTTTTATCTTATCGCGCTGCTGGCGGGATTTGTCGGGAAAACAAAGCGCCAGGTTGATATCGACAATACGCTGGCGGGGTTTCGATAGACTCTGTAGCAATCTTCCCAACAGCCGGCCGAGCGACAATTGCACAGGGTAGGGGAACAGGGAGACCAGGCGCAACAGACCCAGGGTAATCCACATCGGCCAGAACCTGGGGTGCCAGTAATTACTGGCCTTAAAGTAGTCGGACCGAAGCTGTGCCACCTTATTCCCGAACCAGCCAGCGGTTGACCTGTTGCAGGTCTTCGGCATTGAGCAATCCGGTGGCTTGCTTGAGCCTGAGCGTATTGAGCAGGTAATCGTAACGGGCACTCGCGTAGTCGCGTTGCGCGCGGTAGATTTCCTGCAGTGATATCAGTACGTCAACCGAAGTCCGGGTACCTACCTCGAAGCCAGCCTCGGTTGCCTCCAGTGCGGTGGTACTCGAGCTGAGCGCCTGCTTTAGCGCCTGAACCTGGCTAATGCCCGATACAACACCCAGATAGGCGTTACGAGTTTGTTGCGAGGTTAATCTTTTTTGCAGTAGTGCCGTATTTTGTGCGGTTCGATAGTTGGCTTCTGCCTGTTGCAGCTCGGCATTGATACGGCCACCGGTAAACAAGGGTACATTTAACTCAATCGATAGTCTCAGGTCTTCCTGTCTGGCTGCGCCGGTTGTCGGGTTGTCGAAATTCGTGTCTGAAAAACTGGCGACCAGGTCGACTGTAGGATAATAGCTTTTACGATTGCCCTCGCGTTCGTGTTCAGCGACCCGCAGTGCCGCCAGAGCAGCGACCAGGGTTTGATTATTTTGCAGCGATCTATCCACCCATTGCCGGATATCGGCGGGTTCTGGAATGCCCAGTTCGAGATTTTCACCGAGTCCCGCGATCGAGGCCGATGGCATCTCTGCGATTATGACCTGGAGTGCCTGATTGGCATTAGCGAGTAAATTCTCGGCCAGTATTGACTGTGCCAGCGCGCTGTCGTATCGGGCCTGCGCTTCCAGCACATCGGTAATTGCGATCAAACCGACTTCGAACCTCTTTTTAGCCTGTTCAAGCTGCCGTGCGATCGCATTTTCTTCAGCCCGGGCGAATTCAAGGTTATCCTGCGTGCTCAGAATATCGAAATACCGCTCGCTAACGCGCAAAATCAATGCCTGGTGGCTAAATTCCAGTTCAGCCTGCGCTTTCGCCACATGAGCTTCGGCGGCATCGATGGTGGCCAGATTTTCTGCGTTGTACAGTTTTTGCGTGAGGTTCACCCGATAACCATAACTATCACTGGTATTTGCGAAACTGGAAAGCCCATCGGTTTCGCGTTTAGAGATGTGGGCAGATAAGTTGACCTGGGGTCGCCAGGTAGAGACTGCTATGGGTAAGGATTCCAGCACGGACTGATACTGGGATTCGGCGATTTTAAACTCGGCGTCGCGTTCCAGGGCCAGGCGATAAACATCCATCAGATCCTGCGCGTGCAGCAACTGACTGCTCAGGCTCAGCCCAATAATAATTATTTGTTTGTACATAATTTTTCCAGGCAGCGATATGCGAGATGGCTAATGCGAGCGATTATAAAGAAACTGATATTCGATTAATATACAGCCATGTCTGGACCGGCCTGTCTTGCCCGGGCAGGAATTGAAAGTGCAGATTAACCGGCTAGCGCCGGTAAATCGGTTTCAAACAGTGACTGGGTATTCCATTCGTTGGCATTGACGCGCGTGATTAACAGTGCCTGCATCACCGGTGACTGGCCGGCAATGATGAACATGCGGCCACCAATAGCCAGTGCCTGTTTCAGATTTTCCGGCACGCTTTTTACCGATCCGGTTACCGCAATGACGTTGAAAGCCCGATCGTACTGGCGGTCTAAAGCGTTGGCTGTTTCGAAATCGATATTTTCAAGCCCGCATTGATCGGTACATTGCCTGGCCTTTGCCTGCGCCTCGGCATCGATGTCGAGACTCAATACCTGCTGCCCCATTTTGGCCAGGCAGGCCGTGATATAGCCCGATCCGGTACCGATTTCGAGAATTTGATCCTCGGGTTCGATCAGCAGAGCTTGCAGCATGCGTCCCTCGATCGTGGGTGGAAACATCGATGAGCCTCCGCCAAGCGGAATCCGGCAGTCGGCATAGGCCAGTCCACGGTATTGCTCGGGAACAAAGTCTTCGCGATTGACCTCGTTGATCACCGCCAGCACCTGCTTGTCCAGTACTTCCCAGGGGCGAATCTGTTGTTCGATCATATTGAATTTGGCGACTTCGGCGGTATTCATCATGGTGGTAGTTAATGTCTCCGGGTAAGGACCCTGTGGGGGAGTAAACGATACGTTCCTCAAAGTGTGGACAATTATTCAGCCCCTGTCAACGCGGTATCTGTGGCTACAGAAAAAGGCCCGTCTCCAAATCGAGTTATATGTAGGGTCAAATTCATTCGACCCTACCCGTTACCCAATCAATCAGGGGAAGAGCCCAAAAAAAGTCCAGAGGGCTGTATCGGGAGAGTTTTAACACCTTCACCACTGCGAGCGTTCATAATCGTGCGTAATCTCCTCGCCTGGTTTGATATCGCGCAGCGCAACCACGCTCAGGTCGTCGTAATAGCAGGCATTCGGGGTGTCGGCATGGTTGATCTCCCTGAGATTGCATCGTACCTCGAACCTCTGGG
>JADFMY010000113.1 GCA_022563685.1 Pseudomonadota bacterium
CGCGAAACCCGGGTGGGGGGAGGATAAGAAATCTTGGGATGCCAATGTAAACCCACCTATTTTATTGCCATCCAATATTAGAGTTTTCCTGTTCATATTTCAGTCGATATTCGAAATTCCGGGGACAGTATACCTATTTGCTGATTCGTGGCTTGGATCCGGGTTGGACCCTGATTTAAATGGTGGGCCTGGGAGGACTTGAACCTCCGACCAATGGATTATGAGTCCACTGCTCTAACCAACTGAGCTACAGGCCCTTTAACTTGTCTTTTTAACGCCATGCTGCGTCGCCTAAAGCGCCTACAGTTGGTGGTCATATCGCTCGTTTGGTCACATACCAGAACGTATGCTCCCGGCACTCGCGACATGTCCGCCTTGCCTGGCGCTAAAAATCCTGCGTTAAGAATAATTTGCAGGAATGGCGATACTAAACCTGTTATCCAGCGGTGTAGCCGCAGGATAACAAATTAGGGGTATGCGATTGTAGCGGAAACTTAATCGGCGTCAATAAAACTGCGCAGTTGCTCGGAGCGGCTGGGGTGACGCAACTTGCGTAATGCCTTGGCTTCGATTTGACGAATACGTTCGCGCGTGACATCGAATTGTTTGCCGACTTCTTCGAGTGTGTGGTCGGTGTTCATGTCTATGCCGAAACGCATGCGCAGTACTTTGGCTTCACGAGGCGTCAGGCTCGAGAGAATTTCCCGGGTCGATTCAGAAAGCCCGGAATTGGTTGCTGTATCGGACGGCAGCAGGACGTTGCTGTCTTCGATAAAATCGCCCAGATTCGAATCTTCGTCGTCCCCGATAGGTGTTGCCATCGAGATCGGTTCTTTTGAGATCTTGAGCACTTTACGTACCTTGTCTTCGGGAAGCTCCATACGCTCGGCCAGTTCATCGGGTTGTGGTTCGCGTCCAAGTTCCTGCAACATCTGGCGCGAGATCCGATTCAGCTTGTTGATGGTTTCGATCATGTGAACCGGAATACGAATGGTTCTGGCCTGGTCGGCAATCGAGCGCGTTATCGCCTGGCGTATCCACCAGGTCGCATAGGTTGAAAACTTGTATCCGCGACGGTATTCGAATTTATCGACGGCCTTCATCAGGCCGATATTGCCCTCCTGGATCAGGTCCAGGAATTGCAGGCCACGATTGGTATATTTCTTTGCGATCGAAATGACCAGGCGCAGGTTCGCTTCGATCATTTCCTTCTTTGCTCGTCGCGCCTTGGCTTCGCCGATCGACATCCTGCGGTTTATTTCCTTGATCTCGTGAATCGACAGGTGCGTTGTCTTTTCGAGGGTCCACAGCCGCTTTTGATAGCGGATGATTTCGTCCTTGCTGGTCTCGAGGGTGACAGAGTAACTTTCCCCAGCTTTGATATGAGTATCGATCCACTTCAGGTTGGTTTCGTTAGCCTTGAACGAATCGATAAATACCTTGCGCGGCATACTCGATTGTTTAACGCAAATATCGAGGATGGTACGTTCGTTGGTGCGAATACGGTTGATGACCCCTTTCAATTTGGTGCCGAGTTTGTCGATAAAAATTGGGAGCAGTTTGATCTCCATCAACTCTTTTACCGCCCTATTCATATGTCGTTCGTAGGCTTTTTCGTCGTCGTCGGCTATGGCTGCCATTGCCTTGCTGAAGCTCCGCTCGATTTTACGGAAACGTTTTTCGGCTTCCCTGGGATCCGGGCCGGTATCTTCGATCTCTTCGTCGTCGTCATTATTTTGTGCGGCAGCCGGTAGTGGAATCGCATTCGGGTCTTCGTTCGGATCGACGAACCCCGCCAGCAGGTCGCTCAGTTTGGCTTCCTCTTCACGTACCTCGTTATATCGCTCCAGGATCATACGCATGGTGTCGGGAAAACGCGCGAGCGAACTCATGGCCTGGTTCAGTCCATTTTCAATACGACGTGCAATCTTGATCTCGCCTTCGCGCGTGAGCAGCTCGACGGTACCCATTTCGCGCATATACATACGCACCGGATCGGTGGTACGGCCAAATTCGCTATCGAGCGAGGCCAGCGCGGCGGCGGCTTCTTCGACGGCGTCTTCGTCTGGTTCGGTCTCGGTATCGTTGAGTATTTCGTTGCTTTCAGTCGGTGGCGACTCATGGACCTTGATGCCCATGTCGTTGATCATGCGAATGATATCTTCGATCTGTTCGGGTTCTACGATGCCTTCCGGGAGGTGGTCGTTAACTTCCGTGTAGGTAAGATATCCCTGCTCCTTACCTTTTGCTATAAGTTCTTTTAGACGTGACTGCTGATCTTGATCCATAGTGCCTCGATGATAAATACGAAAATGCAGGCTAATCCCCCAGTATATAAGACATTTTCACGGTTTTTCAAGTCCAATGGGGGTAATTCAGTGTTTTGTGAACAATTGTTTATGTTCCCGTTTTTCAGTCTCTGAAAGGGCCTCTCCCGATTGCAATTTATCGATCAATAGTGCCCTGCGGCCGTGAATATACTTCTTTTGTAATTGTTGTAAACAATTTTCGAACATCAGCTCGATACTCTGCTCGTCGTCCATCGCCGGTTGCATCGCCGCGAGCTTGTACAGATGAGGCTCGTGTTCGTTTCCACGGAATCGATCGAGCAGGTTTTGCGTGCTTATTCCGGGTTCCTCGTGGATCAGGTCGAGCAATTGAAGTAATAAATTAATACCCGGTATATCGGATTCAGCCAGCTCATGCAGGGTGCCGGTAGTATCGGCGAGCGATGGCTTTTGCAGTAGTAAATTGATCGCCAGGCGAGTAGGGGTCCAGCGCGTTTCAGGCATTGTGCGGACAAAAGCAGGAGTGGGATGCTGCGCATTAAGGCCCTTTAACATCCTCACATCCAGTTTAACTTTGACTCTCTTTTCAACTTCGGAAAGCATACCATCCTTCATACTTTGAAGAGGTATCTGATCAAGATAGGGGCGCAGTTTATCGTAAAAATGACCCCGTTCTTCCCTGCTTGAAATATTGGTTTCAGCAAGAAGTTCATCAAATAAATAGTCTGTTAAAGTGATTGCACTTTTAGATTCCTTGATGAAGTTTTCCCCACCGATTTCTCTAACATAAGTGTCTGGATCCTGCCCCTCGGGTAAAAACAGGAACCTGGCCAGGCGGCCTTCCTTGAGCGATACCAGGCTTTGTTCGAGTGAGCGCCAGGCTGCTTTTTTGCCTGCGCTGTCTCCATCAAAGCAAAATATCAGGGTTTTGCTCACGCGAAACAGTTTTTCGATCTGTGCATTGTTGATCGCGGTCCCCAGCGTCGCCACCGCGGTTTTGACGTCGTGTTCGGCGAGTGCGATCACGTCCATATACCCCTCGGTAACGAATATCTGTTCGATCTGCTGGACTGCTTTTTTCAGCTCGAACAAGCCATAGATTTCTCCACCCTTGTGGAATATCGGTGTCTCGGGAGAATTCAAATACTTGGGGCTGTCTTCGGGGTCGATTACCCGCCCGCCGAAGGCTATCGTGCGCCCGCGCCGGTCACGAATTGGAAACATCAGACGGTTGCGAAACCGGTCGTAGTACTGGCCGTCATCCTTTTCGATGATCATGCCGGCCTCAGCCAGTGTTTTACGCTCACCCGGCAGGTTGTTCCAGCCGGGTGGCGCGAATCCGATCGCATAATCACGCGCGGTCTCGCCGCTGATACCGCGTTGCCTGAGGTAGGTAACGGCATCCTGGTTTTGCTTGAGTTGGGCCAGGTAAAACTCGCTGGATTGCAGCAGCACGGCGTACATCGGTTCAAAACCGCGATCCGTTTGTATCGGTCCCTGTCCACGTTCATAGGGTACTTCGAGCCCGGCCATTTGTGCGAGCGATTCTATTGCTTCGACAAACTCCATATGCTCGTAATCCATCAGAAAGCCAATCGCATTTCCAGATTGCTGGCATCCAAAGCAATGATAAAACTGCTTGTTCTGGCTCACCGAAAACGATGCGGACTTTTCGTTGTGGAATGGGCAACAGGCCCAGTATTCCTTGCCCTTTTTTTTCAGCGGCACGCGAGTATCGATCACTTCGACGATGTCGATGCGATTAAGCAGGTCATCGATAAATGCGCGGGGAATCTTACCAGACATTATCGACTAGGCGGCATTGCTTTGCAGGGTTTCCAGTAAGGAATCGAATTCTGCCGCCTTGGGCTTTACCATCCAGATTTTGCGTTTGAAATGGCTGAAGTTATCGAGGATATACTGTCCCCACTCGCTGCCGGTCTCGGCCACGTATTCTCCGATCACACTGTTCAGGTACACCCGATGGCTTTCCATACTTTCGTCGATGATTCGATGGATGTCGATTAACTCCTTGTTCACGCGGTCGAAAAAATGTCGATCGAGATCGAGCACGTAGGCGATTCCTCCGGTCATGCCGGCGCCGAAGTTAATCCCCGTGCTCCCGAGGATGGTGATAATTCCACCGGTCATATATTCGCAACCATGATCTCCGACGCCTTCGACTACTGCATTTGCTCCGGAATTGCGTACTGCAAAGCGTTCGCCGGCGAGGCCTGCGGCCAGAAGCTTGCCACCCGTCGCGCCATACAGGCAGGTGTTGCCAATAATGGTCGAGTCCTGTGTCTTAAAATAGCTATTGCGTGGAGGCGCGATCACTACCTTTCCACCGGCCATGCCCTTGCAGACATAGTCGTTGGCATCCCCTTCGAGGTACATATGAAGGCCACCGGCGTTCCAGACACCGAAACTTTGCCCTGCAGTTCCGTTCAGCCGAAGCGTGATCGGGTGCTCGTCCATACCGTGATTACCGTGAATGCGTGCAATTTCTCCAGACAGGCGCGCGCCGATCGAGCGGTGAATATTTTTTATCCGGTATTCGAATTCCCCACCCGAACTTTGCCGGATCGCAGGAAGACAATCGGTGACCATCTGCTCGGCCAGTTCACCCTTGTCAAACGGTTCATTGCGGTCCTGTAGACAGTACTGGGGTAAGTCAGGATCGAGACCGCCATCGGAAAGAATGGGTTCGAGGTTCAGCTTGCGCTGGCGCGGGGTATTGCCCTCGATCGCTTCGAGCAGTTCTGTTTTGCCGATCAGGTGCTCGAGCTTTTGCACACCGATCGATGCCAGAATTTCGCGTACTTCCTGTGCGATGAAGCGAAAGTAGTTTTTCACTTTTTCGACACTGCCGGTGAAATGTAATTCCCGCAGGACCTTGTTTTGCGTTGCAATTCCGGTAGCGCAGTTGTTCAGATGGCAAATACGCAGGTATTTGCAGCCCATTGCCACCATAGGGCCGGTGCCAAAGCCAAAACTCTCGGCGCCGAGTATCGCAGCTTTGACCACGTCGAGACCCGTCTTCAGGCCACCATCGACCTGGATACGTACTTTTTCACGCAGGCGATTGGCGCGCAGTACCTGATGGGTTTCGGCCAGGCCCAGTTCCCAGGGGGAGCCGGCATATTTGACCGAGGAAAGTGGGCTCGCGCCGGTACCACCATCGTAACCGGCAATGGTAATCAGATCGGCGTAAGCTTTGACAACTCCCGCTGCAATCGTACCAACCCCGGCTTCGGCCACGAGCTTGACCGATACCAGCGCCTGTGGGTTGACCTGCTTCAGGTCAAAAATCAATTGCGAGAGATCTTCGATCGAGTAGATGTCGTGGTGCGGTGGTGGTGAAATCAGCGTGACACCGGGTTCGGAGTTGCGCAACCTCGCGATCAGTTTGTTGACCTTGTTACCGGGCAGTTGACCACCCTCGCCAGGTTTGGCGCCTTGTGCGATCTTGATTTGCAGGACTTCGGCATTGACCAGGTAATGCGGTGTTACGCCGAAGCGACCCGAGGCAATTTGTTTAATCTTCGAAACCCGGTCGGTATCATAGCGCGCCGGGTCTTCACCACCTTCACCCGAATTGGATCGTCCACCCAGTTGATTCATCGCCTGCGCCAGGGTTTCGTGCGCCTCGGGCGAGAGCGCACCGAGCGACATTCCTGCCGAATCGAAACGCGATAACAGGCTTTCCATCGCTTCGACCCGGTCGATATCGATGGGCTGTTGGGGTTTCAATCGTAACAGGTCGCGCAACGTCATAGCAGGGCGATTGTTGACCACGCTGGAGTAGGCTTTCCAGTCGTCGAATGAACCGCTTTCGACCGCTTTTTGCAGGCTGTGTACCACGTCTGGATTGTAGGCATGGTACTCGCCGTCGTGAATGTATTTGAGCAATCCGCCCTGGTCGGGGATTTTACGTGGATTCCAGGCAAGCTTGTTGATTATTTTTTGTTCGTCTTCAATGTCGTCGAAATCGATCCCGTCTATGCGGCAGATGGCTCCTTGAAAACACAGGTCTACCACGTCTCGATGCAATCCGACGATTTCAAATAGCTGGGCGCCACGATAGCTGGAGATAGTCGATATCCCCATCTTCGAAATGATTTTTAGCAGACCCTTGTTGATACCACGGCGATAATTCGTTCCGATATTTGGACATTGCAGATCGGGTATTTCGCCGGTTCGGGTCATGCCGACGATACTCGCGTAGGCCAGGTACGGATAGATTGCGGTGGCGCCAAATCCCAGCAGTACGGCCATATGATGCGAATCCCGGGCAGTTCCGGTTTCGACTACAATATTGGTGTCGCAGCGACTGTCGGTATAGCACAGGCGACGGTGCACTGCACCGGTTGCCAGTGCGGCGTGGACCGGCAAATTGTTCTGTGGAATATCCTTGTCGCTCAATATCAGTATGACTATACCGCGCCTCGATGCTCGTTCAGCACGGTTGGCGATGTCGACGATAGCCTGTTTCAGACTTGTTTTCTCGGGGTCGTAGCCAAGTGACAAGGTTTTGTTTGGATAGCCCTTGTCATGCCATGAAAGCAGATCGACATATTTCTGTTCGGATAAAATTGGCGAACTGACTACCAGGCGGTCTGCGTGTTCGGCTCTTTCATCGAACAGGTTATGCTCGCGCCCGAAGCAAGTTTCGAGCGACATGACAATTTTTTCGCGTAATGGGTCGATAGGCGGGTTTGTGACCTGGGCAAATTGTTGCCTGAAGTTATCGTACAGTGAGCGCCGGTGCATCGACAGCACCGGCAGAGGTGTATCGTCACCCATCGAACCGGTCGCTTCCTGTGAATCCTGAGCCAGGACTCTGAGTATTTGGTCGCGCTCTTCGAAGCTGACCTGGAACTGTTTTTCCAGGCGGTTCAAGGTTTCCCTGTCTATTGCCAGCGCAGAGAAATGTGAATTCGCAGGGTTGTAACTCAAACGCTTGAGTCTCTTCTGTAGCCACATCGCGTAGGGGTGGCGTTCCATCAGCATCTTGTCGATGTCCTCGGATAACAACAACTTGCTGGTCTCGGTATCCACCGCGATCATTTCACCTGGCTTCAGGCGGCCCTTGGCAATGACGTCTTCGGGGGGGTAATCCCAGATACCGATTTCCGAGCCAAGGGTAATATGCCGATCCTTGGTCATCACCCAGCGCGCCGGACGCAAACCATTCCGATCCATTACGCAACAGGCGTAGCGGCCTTCGGTCAATACGATGCCTGCGGGACCGTCCCAGGGTTCCATGTGCATAGAAGAGAATTCGTAAAAAGCGTGTAGCGCCGGGTCCATGTGGTCGACGTTTTGCCAGGCCGGTGGTATCAACAGTCGTAGCGCCCTGAATAAATCCATTCCACCGCTGAGCAGAAAATCGAGCATATTGTCCATCGAACTCGAGTCTGAACCGGACATGTTAACCAGTGGCTTTATCGCTTCGACATCGGGTAACAGTTCAGATTTAAACTTGTACGCGCGCGCATTGGCCCAGTTGCGATTACCCCGGATGGTATTGATTTCACCGTTGTGAGCGAGGTAACGAAACGGTTGCGCGAGGCGCCATTGAGGCCAGGTATTAGTCGAAAAGCGCTGATGGAATACGCAGATTGCGCTTTCCATCGACCTGTCATTCAAATCCTGATAGAAGACCGGCAAATATTCCGGCATTAGCAGTCCCTTGTATGAGAGTACGGTCGACGACATGCTGGTGATGTAGTAATAATCGTTGACGCGCGTATTTTCGTGGGCTTCGTGCGCCTTACTGATCGCGCGCCTCGCGAGATACAGCGAGCGCTCGAATTCGGCCAGGGTCATTGCGTCGGGGGCGTTAATAAATGCCTGATATATAGCCGGTTTCGATTTTAACGCTTCTTCGCCACAGGCAGATGGGTCGGTCGGCACTTCGCGCCAGCCTGCAAATTGCAGGCCCTGTTCGGCTACCTTTTGTTCGGTGATAGATTGCGATTCTTCAGTTTCACCCGCGTGAGGTGACATGAACTGCATTCCCACCGCGTACTGTTCGGCACAGCTAATTCCGAGTTCATCCGCCTTGCTACGTAAAAATGAATCGGGTTTTTTGAGCAATAATCCGCAGCCGTCGCCGGATTTTCCGTCAGCCGCTATTGCACCCCGGTGCGTCAGTCTGGTCAGGGCGGCAATCGAGGTCTGGATCAACCAGTGGCTCGGCATGTCGTCAATATTGGCAATCAGGCCAAAGCCACAGCTATCTTTTTCAAATTCTGGTTGGTATAAGCCTTTGAGTTTGGTATTTGTGCCCATTATCGATACCGAATTTATATCCTGTTTCGGGGTCTGAAATTAGCAGGTGAAACTTTTGCGTTTGCGGTACTTTAGATTAACAAGCGGTTTCACGATTATTCACACCCCTGATACAAGGGGCGAATAGTATACCCGTCTCGATTGGCGCAATTCAAATAATTGCAACAGGCACGCTAATCTCAAAATGCAGCGGACTTTTTGCACCATTGGAGTGCAACTAAGGAACCTCTGAATAATTCATCCATGAATTCTCAGAGGACGACAAACGAAAAATGTGATTTTCATTTGTCTCACAAAATCAATGCCTTAGCGGCATCGATTTTGGCAGCACATCCATGTACT
>JADFMY010000194.1 GCA_022563685.1 Pseudomonadota bacterium
TGTGCTCTTGCGCTTCTTTATCGAGCTGTGTGCGCCAGTCCGTTTTGTTGAGTGATTCCCGTGCAATTTCCCGGTGCTGCCGCGCAGTTTCTCCCAATTCGGTAACTAAATCCTTTATGCCGATTATTTTTGGATGCGAGCCTGTGAATCTTTTCAACTCTGCTCTGGCATAACGCCGGTGGCCGCCTGGAGTGATGAACGCCTTTATTTTTCCCTCGCCTGTCCACTGGCGAAGGGCTCCCTCACTAACACCCAGTAACTGACTGGCTTCACTAATACTGAGCAACGGCCCTTGAGTCAAAACCACCCTCCTGATGAGTACAGACAGAACCATTAGAAAATGACGTAGAGTATTTACTGGCTTTGATGGACTATGGAAGGTAATCAAAATTGCAAATATCTATCAAAATCTACCAAAACCTACAATAGTATAATGGACTCGGCTGAGTAGAGTCAAGGAGAATGCCCAGCAAAAACTACCCAATTTTTTGTAGAAAAGTACTTATATTTGGTGGTATCCGGTGCATAATTAAAATTCACCAGTAACCTGCACAGCTTACTTTGACCTGCCTTACCGGTTTACTTCCTAGAAGACACGAACTGCTATAAAGTGCAATGGGTAAACAATATGCAAAATTGTCACATATAGGTTCCTTTTTTCATCAGAAGTTCTGCGCCTAGACATCAGGCGTAACATTTGGCGGACCTTTTTATCGATATTAAACATTTAGTCATAAGGTAAAATTTCAAGAGCTAGCACGTTTATCGCCCCACCCAGACCGATAGAAGAAGTAGGCACTTGCGGACGGGGATACTGTGCAGAGTCGAATTCTCCCTGAAACGCGGTTTTATTGGCTGGAAAGCTTTTCTCGTCCATTTTTCAGAGGACTAGCCACACCGTTCAGGTCGTAGACCGTGGCGCCACTGATGCGTACAGGGATTATCTGCCCAGCAGGTATTTCACCTTTTACCAGCACAAGGCCATCGATCTCTGGGGCATCGCGGTAGCTACGACCTATCGAGATGCCCTGCCCAGAGCCTTCGAGCAACACATCCAGGCTGCGGCCGATGAACTCCTGGTTACGCTCCAGAGAGATTTGCTGCTGTTTTTCCATCAGACGCTTTAAACGTTCTTCTTTTACCTTACTTGGGATGGGGTCGCCAAGCGGCTCGCTAGGGGTGCCTGGCTCGAAGGAGAACGTGAACGCACCTACCTTGTCGAAACGAATCTCTTCGACGAAATCGAGCAAGGCCTGGAATTCTTCTTCGGTCTCGCCAGGGTAGCCGACGATGAAAGTGGTACGCAGGGTCAGGTCGGGGATGGCTTTGCGCATCTTTGCCAGAGTCCTACGGACCCAGTTGACATTTGTTGGCCGGAGCATGCGGCGCAGGGTAGAGAGGTGGGCATGCTGCAAAGGCATGTCAAGGTAGGGTACCACCTGATTATGGGTGGCCATGACTTCGATCAACTCATCGGTGACATAGCCGGGGTAAGCATACATGACGCGGATCCAATCGACTTGAGGAACGGCGGCAGTCAATTCTTTGAGCAGGTAAGCCAGACCATTTTTCAATCCCAGGTCATAGCCATAGTTGGTGGTATCTTGGGCGATCAGGATGATCTCGCGAACGCCATTCTCTTGCAAGAAGCGCGCTTCGGTCAAAATCGACTCCATCGGGCGGCTGACGGCAGTGCCCTTGATCAACGGGATAGCACAGAAGGCACATGAGCGGCGACAGCCATCGGCGATTTTTAAATAAGCACTAGCACCCTGCACTGAGACGCGAAGCACATCGTGCTCATCGCTGCCGACGGTGGCCGCTTCGGACACGTGATAGCGCGGTTCGGGGTGCCCGATGCCGAGCAGGCTCCCAACTACGTCAACAATATCCATCCAGCGACGTGTACCGAGAATGCCATCAATGCCAGGAACACGCCGGGCAACTTCGACGCCGTAGCGTTGCGTCAGGCAGCCTGCGGCGATCAGCACCTGGCCGCTTTTCTTTTTGGCAGCCAGTTTAGCGAGCACATTGATCGACTCCTCTTTAGCCGGGCCAATGAAACCGCAGGTGTTGACGATCAGGACGCGCGCCCGACGCGAGTTAGTAATAAGCTCATAGCCCGAACTGGTCAACAGTTGCGCCATGGAATCCGAGTCAACGGTATTCTTAGCACAGCCGAGAGAGACTATGTGGAATGTTTTCTTGCTCATACGGTAAGTTTTCACCTCTATATTCCGATAGTGT
>JADFMY010000001.1 GCA_022563685.1 Pseudomonadota bacterium
ATGTGCTGCCAAAATCAGTGCCGCTAAGGCATTGATTTTGTGAGACAAACGAAAATCACATTTTTCGTTTGTCGTCCTCTGAGAATTCACGGATGAATTATTCAGAGGCTCCATAAATATATTCAGGAATCACCCAGAGCGCGAAGCGCAGCGACGACCGCATTTCCCATTTCTGCAGTGCCCACACTATTGCCACCGTCGGCGATGTCGGCAGTTCGAAACCCCTGATTTAACACATTGCCGACCGCAGTATCGATCAAATCTGCGAGCCCGGCCTGCTTCAGGCTGTATCGCAACATCATCGCCACGGATAATATCGTCGCCAATGGGTTGGCAATATTCTTACCGGCTATATCCGGTGCCGAGCCGTGTATCGGTTCGTACAGTCCTTTGCCATCCTTGTCCAGCGAAGCCGAAGGTAACATCCCGATAGAGCCGGTCAGCATGGCTGCAGTATCCGACAGGATGTCGCCAAACATATTGGCCGTGACGATCACATCAAATTGTTTAGGTGCACGGACCAGTTGCATCGAGGCATTGTCGATATACATATGCGATAAGGCCACTTCCGGGTAATCACCTGCTGCGTCTTCGACCACGTCACGCCACAATTCGGAAACCTCGAGTACATTCGCCTTGTCAACCGAGCAGAGTTTTCTGTTACGCAGCATCGCGATATCGAATGCAGAGCGGGCAATCCGATCGACTTCGTGTTCGGCATAGACCATTGTGTTGAATCCTTCGCGTTCACCGTTTTCAAGCTCACGAATACCACGCGGCTCACCAAAGTAAATACCCCCGGTCAATTCGCGTACGATCATAATGTCGAGCCCCGAAACCAGCTCGGGTTTCAGGCTCGAAGCATTTACCAGCTGCGGATACAGCAGCGCCGGACGCAGGTTGGAAAAAAGTTCCAATGACGCACGTAGCTGGAGCAAGCCTCGCTCCGGCCTTAATTCACGATCGAGCGATTCGTACTGTGGACCCCCGACCGAGCCCATCAATATCGCGTCTGCCTGTTTACAAAGCGCCAGGGTTGAATCGGGCAGTGGCTGCCCGGACTGATCATACCCTGCTCCACCGATTGCTGCACTTTCCAGCTCAACTTCGAAACCGAAATCCTGTTTCAGGCATTGCAGCAATTTGACGGCTTCTGCAACAATTTCAGAACCGATACCGTCGCCGGGTAACAGGGTAATTTTCTTACTCATCGACAGCCCCCGCCAGCCACGGATACTGTTCATAATACTGTCGCTCAAATGATCTTATCTGATCGGCATGTTGCATGGTCAGGCCGATATCGTCGAAGCCATTGAGCAGGCAATATTTACGGAATTCATCGATCTCGAAGGGCATCCGAACCCCGGCGGGGGTTGTCACCAGCTGGTTTTCCAGGTCGACCCTCAACTGGTAATCCGGTTGCTGCTCTAGTTCTTCGAAAAGCTGATCGACCAGATTCGCGGCAAGCGCCACCGGTAACAGGCCGTTTTTGAAACTGTTATTGTAAAAGATGTCGGCAAAGCTGGGCGCAATGACGACCTTGAAGCCGAAATCCATCAAAGCCCATACCGCGTGCTCGCGCGATGAACCGCAGGCAAAGTTCTCGCGTGCCAGCAGAATCTGGGCGTGCTTGAATGGCGTTTTGTTGAGCACAAAATCAGGATTCACGCGTCTCTCCGAATTACTTTTTCCAGGTTCGCCCGGATCGAGGTAACGCCAGTCGTCAAACAGGTTGGGGCCAAAGCCGGAACGTTTTATCGACTTTAAATACTGCTTCGGGATAATCGCATCGGTGTCGATGTTTGGACGGTCCAGGCCGGCGACTATGCCGGTAAATTTTTGAAATTTATCCATGTTCGTTTCCCAGCGAGTCTCTAATCGAGATCACGCACGTCTATGAAATGACCTTTCACCGCCGCCGCTGCGGCCATTGCAGGGGATACCAGATGGGTGCGCCCACCCTGCCCCTGTCTTCCTTCAAAATTTCGGTTCGAGGTCGACGCGCAACGCTCGCCCGGTTCGAGGCGGTCGTCGTTCATCGCCAGGCACATGGAGCAGCCCGGTTCGCGCCATTCGAATCCAGCATCGATAAAAATGCGGTCCAGACCTTCGGATTCGGCCTGCTGCTTTACCAGCCTGGAGCCCGGAACCACCATTGCGAGCTTGATATTATCGGCTACCTTACGCCCTTTGGCGACCTGGGCCGCTGCGCGTAAATCTTCAATACGGGCATTGGTACAGGAACCGATGAATATTTTGTCCAGCTTCACCTGGTTAATCGGCACATTGGCCTGAAGCCCCATATAGGCAAGCGCTCTTTGCATTCCTCCCGACTTAATTTCGTCGGGCTCTGTTGCCGGGTCTGGAATCATATCGTTGACTGTTATCACCATTTCGGGCGAAGTACCCCAGGTGATTTGCGGCTCGATCGATGCGCCATCTATATGAACCTCGCGATCAAAGCCTGCATCCTGATCGGAATGCAGGGTTTGCCAGTAAGCCACCGCCCTGTCCCAGTTTTCACCACTCGGCGAGAATGGCCGGCCCCTGATATAGTCGATCGTGGTCTGATCGCAGGCAACCAGCCCCGCGCGGGCGCCCGCTTCGATGGTCATGTTACACAGGGTCATACGGCCTTCCATCGACAGGTTGGTGATCGCTTCTCCGGCAAATTCGATGGTGTGACCGGTGCCTCCCGCGATGCCAATCTCGGCGATAATCCTGAGTACTATATCCTTGGCGGTAATACTGTCGGCTACGGGCCCATCGATGGTGACTCGCATATTCTTTGCTTTGTTTTGAATCAGGCACTGGGTCGCCATCACGTGCTCGACTTCGGAGGTGCCGATACCAAATGCGAGTGCGCCAAACGCACCGTGCGTGGTGGTGTGCGAATCACCGCAAACTACCGTCATACCAGGCAAAATTGCGCCTTGCTCGGGACCGATTACGTGAACGATGCCCTGTCGCGAGTCGCCCATCTTGAATTCAACCAGTCCATACCTGTCGCAATTCTGATCGAGGGTTTCTACCTGTAATCGCGAAACCTTGTCGGTAATTCCGTTCTCCAGGTCTTTTGTCGGTATATTGTGATCGGGAACTGCGAGGATCGATTCCTTACGCCACAACCCCCGACCAGCCATTTGCAAGCCATCGAAGGCCTGGGGGGAAGTGACTTCGTGCACCAGATGCCGGTCGATATATAACAACGCAGTACCATCCGCATCGCATCGCACTTCATGCGCCGCCCAGATTTTATCGTACAGGGTTTGTGCAGCCATATTCAGAATCTAGCCCGTAAATTAACTTGCAAAAATTCTACGCTGCTTTATAAAATAACTCTAATTCATATTTTTCATGAAATTAATAACCTTAGGGAATAATAGTGCAGACATCGCAAATCTCGGCTTTCCTTGCCATCGCCGAATTACAGTCGTTCTCACGCGCGGCGGAACGGCTACACATTACCCAGCCCGCGGTGAGCAAGCGTATCCAGCAACTCGAAGTGCAGATGAAAACCAGCCTTTTCGACCGCATCGGCAAAAGGAGTATTCTGACCCCGAGTGGTGAGGCCTTTCTGCCCCACGCCGAACGTATATTGGACGAATTGAAGGTTTATCAATCGAGTCTCACACGATTGCACGACAAGCCGTCAGGAACACTGAGCCTCGCAACCAGCCATCATATTGGTTTACATCGTCTACCTCAGGTGCTGCGTAATTTTAGAATCGAGTACCCCGACGTCGACCTCGATTTACATTTTATGGATTCCGAGGATGCCTGTGTGGCGATTGCCAATAACGAACTCGAGCTCGCGATTGTCACGCTGCCAGAAAACCCGGAGGATAAGCTAAACCTCGAACCGGTCTGGATCGACGTGTTGCAAATCGTACTCGCGCCCGATCATCCGCTGACCACATCCGCGAGCATCAACAAGCATCAGCTACTTGAATATCCGGCTATCCTGCCTTCCAGGGGCACCTTCACGCGTAAAATCATCGATCACTATTTTGCCACCAGCAAGGACAGGATGAAGATCATCCTCGAAACCAATTATCTCGAGACGATCAAGGTGATGGTTTCGGCTAATCTGGGCTGGAGTATGCTGCCGGTCAGCATGCTGGATCACTCGGTGGTGGGCAGGCAGTTGAGCGGTCTCGATATAAAACGATCGCTTGGCATAGTGACGCGCAAAAACCGAACCCTGTCGCTCAGTTCCAGCGCGATGATCTCAATGTTGCGGCGGGTAAAAACAAACACCTGAAGGTCTTCACTACGACTTTGCGAAAAAATTACGCTGTTTGAGAGGTACTTGGGGACTGCATTGACGCTGGTTTATTGTTATAGTTCGCCGTCACACAATTCATGGAGATCATCATGCGTCAGACTCTTAATTTCATACTACTTACAATAATACTGTCTATTGGCAGCAGTGCGCTGGCCGGTAGTGTCAAACGCGCATCTTTTACCGTAGGTATAGAAGATCGCGAACCTGTACTCAGTGTGGATAGCATCAGTGCCGAATCTTATAATTCGATTTCGTTTTTCACCGAGTTATCAGACCTGGAAGGTCACACGATTACACACCAGTGGATGTATGACGGCAAGGTAATGTTCGAAAAAACATTCGAAGTCAATGGTGCTCGCTGGCGTGTATGGACCAGCAAAACCCTCCTTCCCAGCTGGACTGGTACCTGGACGGTCAACGTCCTTGATGATGACCGTTCGGTACTGGAAACCAAAACTTTCGAATACCAGTAACTAATGTCTTTTTGTTAGTCAAAAACCCCGTCCGTGCTGCGGGGTTTTTTTTGCTTTGGTAAACACAATCAAATGGCTTCGAAGTATTTTTATTGCATTGCCTGCTTATTTTGTTTTTCTCTTAGCCTGGCTGATTCAATTTTTCCTCAAGTTCCGAAAACCCGCCTGAGTTTACTAAAAGATCAATGAGAACCTCACAGGTCATTCACATGGTTTCCTGCCACGCCGAGGGCGAGGTTGGCAACGTGATTGTCGGCGGTGTCGCACCACCCCCTGGAGAAACCCTGTGGGAGCAGGCCCAATGGATTACCAGGGATCAAAATCTGCGCAAATTCGTACTCAACGAACCACGCGGTGGCGTATTCAAACATGTTAATCTGCTAGTGCCTGCCAAACTTGCGGACGCCAGCTTTGGCTTTATCGTCATGGAACCGGAACATACTCCGCCGATGTCTGGCTCGAATGCAATTTGTGTATCGACGGTACTGCTCGATACCGGTTTGATTGCCATGCAGGAGCCGGTCACCGAATTTTATCTCGAAGCCCCAGGTGGACTGGTCAGTGTGAAAGCTTTTTGTGCGCAGGGAAAAGCTCAAAGCATTGAAATCACTATTTTCCGATCGAGTGATGCCTCAGATACCAGGAGGTCAAATATGCCGGGTCCCTTAAGCGGATTCCGCATCCTCGATCTGAGCCGGATTCTTGCAGGACCCTGGGCCAGCCAGATGCTGGCTGACCTGGGTGCCGAGGTGATCAAGGTTGAACGTCCGGGGCAGGGTGACGACACGCGTAGTTGGGGGCCGCCCTATATGCCCGACCAGAACGGTGAACCAACCAGCGAGGCAGCTTATTTTCCCTGATCTTCGTTCCCTTCATACAATATGCGGGCTAAGGTACCTAACTGATTATTTCTTCAGCGCGTAGCCTGCCAATTTGATTTGAATCCAGTCCTAGCACTTCGGACAGTACCTGATCGGTGTGCTGCCCCAGCATTGGCGGTGCCTGGTGATATTCTATTGGCGTATCGGAGAATTGAATCGGATTGGCGACACTTGCGACCTTTCCCGTGCCGGGATGATCGAGTTCGAACTGCATACCGCGATGCTGCACCTGTGGATTGGCGAATACCTGGTCAAGATTATTGATCGGGCCACAGGGAATGCCCTTTCGATTCAATTGATCCAGCCACCAGTCGGTTGTCCGGGTGCGCATGATTTCGGATACTTGTGGAATTAATGCGTCACGGTTTTGGACGCGTGCACTGTTATTCTGGAAGCGCTGGTCTGAGGCCAGCTCAGGTTTTTCTGCGAGGCTACAAAAACGCTCAAACTGGGTATCGTTTCCGATCGCCAGGACCATGTGACCATCGGCGGTTTGGAACGCCTGGTAGGGCACGATATTCGGGTGTGCGTTGCCCAGACGTTTTGGGTTATTGCCAGTGGCGAGATAGTTCATCGCCTGGTTCGCCAGCGTCGCCACCTGCACATCGAGCAGGGCCAGGTCGATATACTGCCCGCGCCCGTTCTGCTGGCGATGAATCAGCGCTGCCTGGATCGCGTTCGCCGCGTACAACCCGGTTAAAATGTCGGCGAGCGCGACACCCACTTTCATCGGCTGCCCGTCCGCTTCACCGGTAATACTCATCAGCCCGCCCATGGCCTGAATCATGAAATCATAACCCGCACGCTCGGCGTAAGGCCCGGACTGTCCAAAACCGGTAATCGAGCAGTAGACCAGTTTCGGATTGACCTGCTTCAGGTTTTCATAATCGAGTGCGTATTTCTTTAAACCCCCTACCTTGAAATTTTCGATCAGCACATCGCTGTTAAGCGCGAGGTTGCGGATCAACTCCTGCCCGCCAGGGTTCGCCATATCGATACAGACCGAAAATTTTCCCCGATTGGCACCGTGAAAATAAGCCGCCTCGCTGGTTGGCTCACCGTTCTGGTCGGGCATATAGGGCGGCCCCCAACTACGCGTGTCGTCACCCTGCCCCGGACGTTCAACCTTGATCACCTCGGCGCCTAAGTCAGCCAGCATCTGGCTGGCCCAGGGCCCCGCAAGAATTCGGCTCAGATCGAGAACGCGGAATCCGGCCAGCGCACCCGACATTAGTTGAACGCTTGCAGGCCGGTTTGCGCCCGTCCTAAGATCAACGCATGCACATCGTGTGTCCCTTCGTAAGTATTGACCGCTTCCAGGTTCATCACGTGACGGATCACGTGGAATTCATCGGAAATGCCATTTCCCCCGTGCATATCACGCGCTACACGCGCGATATCGAGCGCTTTACCACAATTATTGCGCTTCATCAGGGATATTAGTTCGGGTGGGCAATTATCCGCATCCATCAAACGCCCCATTTGCAGGCAGGACTGCAAACCCAGAGTGATTTCGGTCTGCATATCCGCGAGTTTTTTCTGGATCAACTGGGTCGCAGCGAGTGGACGGCCGAATTGAATCCGATCCAGCGTGTACTGCCGCGCACTGTGCCAGCAGAATTCTGCCGCGCCCATCGTGCCCCAGGCAATACCGAACCGAGCCTTATTCAGGCAACCGAACGGTCCTTTTAATCCGCTCGCCTCGGGTAGCAGGTTTTCTTCGGGTACGAATACGTTTTGCATCACGATCTCGCCGGTTTCCGACGCTCGTAGTGAAAATTTACCCTCGATTTTCGGTGTTGTGAGTCCCTCCATACCTCGCTCGAGGATAAAACCGCGAATCACGCCATCGAGTTTGCCCCAGACAATCATCACATCGGCAATCGGTGAATTGGTAATCCACATCTTTGCACCCTTGAGGATGTAGCCGCCATCGACCACAGTCGCCGTGGTCTTCATACTGCCGGCATCGGATCCGGCATCGGGTTCGGTCAAACCGAAACAGCCAACCCACTCTCCTGTAGCGAGTCGGGGTAAATACTTTTCTCGTTGTGCTTCGCTGCCGTAGGCGTGAATCGGGTGCATCACCAGCGATGACTGCACGCTCATCGCCGACCGATATCCGCTGTCAACTCGTTCCACTTCGCGCGCCACCAGTCCGTAGGACACATAGTTCACTCCGGCACAGCCATACTTTTCCGGTAGCGTCGCACCCAGCAAACCAAGTTCGCCCAGCTCATTCATGATTTCGCGGTGGAATATTTCCTTGCGGTTGGCCTGCAGTACGCGCGGCATTAATTTGTCCTGGCAATAGTCGTGCGTAGCGTCTCGAATGAGTCGCTCCTCATCGCTCAATTGCTGATCGAAGAACATTGGGTCTTTCCAGTCGAATATCGTCCTGGTGGATGATTGAAATTCACTCATGCGGAGATCCTGGTCGGTAAAATTCGTTGAAATTTTGTGATCACATATTTTATTCGTAATCAATGGCAATTGACAGGCTAGATAATCAATTAAGGAAGGTCTGATTAATTCAGAACTTCCCGCAGTACATGGGCAGGTTTTTGCTCCTGCAAAACCTGCATTTCCCACATCCTTGTGGGTCATGTGCTGCCAAAATCAGTGCCGCTAAGGCATTGATTTTGTGAGACAAACGAAAATCACATTTTTCGTTTGTCGTCCTCTGAGAATTCACGGATGAATTATTCAGAGGTTCCTTAATTACATTGAAATTGAAGCAAATCCAATTCGAATACTCAATCCGGGGAATCTGATTACCGGCTATCGATCAGTTGTAGCGCAAGCGTGCCATATTCGTAACAGGCCGAGCGTGATTTGCGCCAGGATTCACGCTGCAGGCATTCAATTTGAAATGGAAATTCATCGCGATTGCCGCTCACGAGCGTGTCGGCGAGATGTTTCCCAATCACCGTACCGGGTCCTATACCACGACCATTGAAGCCAGCCGGGGCAAACACGCCAGGGGCCAGTACCTGAATGCGTAGCAACCGGGTCGAAGTCAAACCTACCTGCCCGGTCCAGTGATAGGCCCAGGGAAGGCCCCTGGCCTGTGGATATAGCCTGTTACGCATACGCATCATCCAGTTGCTGCGGATCGGCCTGTGAAAACCTCGCAGGCTTCCGGCGCTACTCATCACCAGGCGCCCCTCATTGTCGACACGCGAGGACGTCATCAGGGTTTGAGTATCCCAGAGCCCATGACGCTGCGGGATAATGCTCTTCGCGATCGCCGGGGGTAAAGTGGCGGTGGCGCACTGAAATATGAATACCGGCAAAGTCGAATCCTGTACACCCTGGCTGCGATCATCTGCGTAGGCATTGGTCGCAATCACCACCTGCTCGGCTGTTACCTGGCCATTTTCAGTTTCAGCCAACCAGTAATTACCCTGTCGTGACAGACTTTCAAGCGGCGATTGCTGATATAACCTGGCCCCCTGCGCCGCCGCGGCTTGCGCCAGTCCATAGGCGTAATTCAATGGATGAATGGTGCCGGCGGTTGAATCCAGAATTCCACCGTGTCGATAAGCCGGGGAGCCCGATAGTGCCTGTGCCGCATCACCATCGAGGATCTCAACCGAAGCACCAATCTTTTGCATCTGTTCGCAGCGATGTTCGAGATAGCGCATCGCCGATGCCTTGTGTGCGATATTAATCGTACCGCATTGACTCGCGTCACAGTCGATGCGATATCTTTTCACCAGCTCGAAAACCAGGTTTGGCGAATTGCGCAGGGTCTGGTTGAAGCGGCTGCCCTGCTCCTGTCCTAACTGTTGTTCGACATAATCCGGTGATTTCCAGACACCCGCGTTGACCAGGCCGGCGTTTCGACCCGATCCGCCAAAACCGATACTTTTCGCTTCGAGTAAAACTACCGAAGCATCTTTCTCGGCGAGGTGTAACGCGCTCGACAGACCGGTATACCCACCCCCGACAACCAGCACATCGACCTGTAAGGAATCCTCCAGGGTTTCGGTCACTGGATTGGCGGCGGCGGTATCACCCCACAGTGAATTTTCGCCGGCATCCTGAGGCAGGTTTTCTGTCATATTCGATATTTGCATTGACGAACGCGAATTGTGCGTGATACGGATTTTCATTGCCAGTTTAAATGGAAACCCGTCGACAAGGCTGCCGGAAAGTCTGACACCTAGGACCTTCCCTGATAAAGTATTATGTATGTCTATTTTCAAACTCACCAGTGACGATTTCAAATGCTACGGCACGACGATTAGAGAACTCAAGTTACCCATGCTGTTTATCATGGAAGGTGGTTATGCGGTCGATGAAATCGGCGTGAATGCGGTGAATGTTCTACAGGGTTACGAGGGACTGTAATGGAATCCCATCATGCCAATGATTCAGTCATTACTGCAACGACTGTGTTATTCCTGCAAAAGAACCTCATCCTCGACCGCTATGCGGCGTGATGGTCTCTTTCGGAGGCTACCTGCTTTCCCAGGCTTACCGGCTTGGTCAGGCCTCGATTGTGGCGCCATTCGAATATACCGCCATGCCTTTCGCGCTCATCGTGGGTTTTTACCTCTGGGGTGACTGGCCCGACTGGATATCGTTCGCAGGCAGTGGCCTCATCATTTTCAGCGGCTTGTTGATCTTTATACCTGGAAAACCGATCGAGGGCGAAAAAACCAGCGGTAATAACGGTGACAGACTACTGAGGCTTTTTACCACAATCTGAGTACAGATTCAGGGGCAAAGACTCGAACCATGAATTGCGCTCTCTTAACTTAAGGAAGGTCTGATTTATTCAGGCCTTCCCGCAGTACATGGATGTGCTGCCAAAATCGATGCCGCTAAAGCATTGATTTTGTGAGACAAATGAAAATCACATTTTTCGTTTGTCGTCCTCTGAGAATTCATGGATGAATTATTCAGAGGTTCCTTAATACTACAACAGAAATTAAAGTTTTCAGCTATATTTAAAATAGAATTTAATTTTCCTGAGGTTTTATCCAATGATGAAGGTTACACAAATTGAACTAAGAGGGTTTTCCAGAACAATTGCCGAACTGGAGTGGTTGTTGTTAATCCTGACCCTGCTCTATTTTGTCGCCCCATCTGCAATAGTAACCGACCAGTGGGGAATCATATTAGCAATGGTTACATTTGCTTCATTTATCCTCTCATTTAGATACTCCAGGTTGTTTACCGAAGAAACCCGCTGGAAACTTGCCATCGAGACCTGGGCCATGATTATTTTCATTTCCTGGGTTGCCTTTAACACAGGTGGTATTGATAGCCCGTTACTTATCTTGTTTCTCATTGTTATTATGGTCAGTGCTTTGACGCTGGGTAAGATCATAACCTTACTGGAGTTCATTTTAATTACCGTAGTTTATATTTATTTCGCCCAATCTACCTATACCGGGGATTCCTTTTCTTTGATAAATTTCAGTGATGTGATGATCTTATTTACCCCTATTATACTGGTGGGATATGTGACCACACTGTTGGCAGCGGATATCCACCATGCGAATGAGGAATTGGCACTCTTGTCGGATACCGATGAATTGACAGGTGTCAAAAACAGGAGAGCGTTTAATAAAGAATTTTCAATTGAAGCGAAGAGGGCTGTTCGCTACGAAAGACCATTTTCTATTATGATGCTGGATTCGGATAACCTTAAGAAAATTAACGATCAATATGGCCATCCCGTTGGTGATAGTTTAATAATATCTCTCTCGCAAGTGATAAAGAGCAGCCTGCGAGAAACCGATATATTAGCTCGATATGGTGGTGATGAATTTGTGGTTATGTTACCCGAAACAATTCATAGTAAGGCTTTTGAAATCGCAGAAAGAATCAGACAGTCTGTTGAAAATACGTCATTCAGTGCTGATGGGAATCGCGTGTCATCAACACTCAGTATAGGTGTTGCCTGTTACCCGGAAGATTCAAATATTTCAGAAGAAGTATTAATAAAAGCAGATAAGGCATTATATCAAAGTAAGCTCAAAGGTAAAAATTGTGTTTCCTGATAATTATTAAATTACCTGGATACTCAAATCTTGCTAATATTAGGGAACCTCTGAATAATTCATCCATGAATTCTCAGAGGACGACAAATGAAAAATATGATTTTCATTTGTCTCACAAAATCAATGCCTTAGCGGCACTGATGGTAGTTTCGTTCAATAGGCGGGGCAGCCTCAATTGACCAGCGCTTCATCTTCTTCGAATTCGATATCTTCGTGATCGGAGCCACTCGGGTCTATGAGCTTGTGCTGCTTGATAATGCGTCTCAATCGGGGGCGTGATATGCCCAGAATTTTGCAGGTTTCACCCTTGTGCCAGCCAGTCGAATTTAACACTCTCGATACATGGCACTTTTCCATTTCGTCGAGACTGGTTTGTATCGGCATGGTCGAGTCAAATTCGGTCTGCGGGCAGGCACTAATGTATTCAGGGATTAGATCGAGGGTTATGGTTTCAGCCGGTGACAGGGCCACTGCCTTGGTTAACACATTTTCCAGTTCACGAATATTCCCCGGCCAATGGTAGCTATGGAATGCACTGATTACTTCGACGGATAAGTGGCTGATACTCTTGTGCATTTCCCGATTGATGCGACAGAGCAGGGTTTGCATCAAGTCCATCAAATCCTCCTTGCGATCGCGCAATGGTGGAATGCCTATGTTGACTACCTGCAACCTGTAGTACAAATCTTCCCTGAACAGACCTAGTTTAACTTTCTCCTGAAGGTCATTATTGGTCGCTGCTATTATTCTCGCATTGGATTTAAAAACCGTGGAGCTACCGACCGGCGTGTATTCCTTTTCCTGGATCACACGGAGTATTTTGGCCTGTATAGCAGGTGACAGCTCACCCACTTCGTCCAGAAACAGCGTGCCATTTTCCGCCATTGCGAACTTCCCATGATGCCTCTTAACGGCACCTGTAAAGGCGCCCTTTTCATGCCCGAACAACTCTGATTCAAGCAGGGTTTCGATCAGGGCCGCGCAATTTACCGCTACGTAGGGGCCCTCGGAAATATGACTCGATTCGTGTATTGCGCGCGCTACCAGCTCCTTACCGGTGCCACTCTCGCCAGTGACCAGGACATTGATAGGCTTATCGGCTACCAGGCCGATGGTTTTATAAATTTCACGCATCGCCGGGCTATGGCCAGCCATTCTGAAGTGTTTGTTTTTATTCTGGTTAGCGTCATCTGTGCTGATCGGTACATTAGTGTGTTCTTCATCTGTACGGATAAGCGCTCGCTCAACGGCCTGGTCCAGTTCGTTGATATCGACCGGTTTGTGGATATAGTCATCGGCGCCATTTTTCATCGCCTTGATGGTTGATTCCATATCATGATAAGCGGTAATCATGATAATCGGCACCTCAGGCACCACCTCGTGAAAATCGGTTAAACCTTCGAGACCTGATTTACTGGGCATTTTTAGATCGAGTAAAATCAGGTCTATATCGTTGGATGCAGCCGCTAGCAGGCCATCATTGACGCTATGGGTGGTAATCACAGTATGCGACTGACTGCTGTAATGCAATTGCAGGGTTCTGCAAATTGCAACATCGTCATCAACAATTAACAGGGTACTCATTCTATACTTTGCCTCCCGTCTCCCGGCTTTTCACATCAGGCAATCCAGGCCATCATACTCTACGTAAAACAGATAACTAGTGAGCTGGATCAATATTTCGCCTGGATCTGTATTCGATTCACGAGACCAGGCCCAGTTTAACTATCGCTATACAACCACCATTTTCGCCCGCCTGTAACTGCAATTTACCCTGTTGCAATTCGACGAATCGCTTGGCGATAGCGAGTCCCAGTCCGGTACCTTTCGACCGACCGGTATAGAAAGGCTCGAATAATTCATCCACCGTATCTATATCTATACCGCAACCATTATCTTCGATGGCGATATTGATGGCAGAATTTTCATCACCCAGTTCCAGCCGCACAGATATATTGATAATCGGCCTGACATCTTCGAGGGTTTCCACAGACTGTATTGCGTTTGCGAGTAAATTGGATATCACCTGGCGTAGTTTTCTGGAATCCGCATTGATCAAAGGCAGGCCCTTTTCGAACCAGGTATTGATGGTTGCACCGGATGCATTAATTTCCTTTTGAACAATACTGATGCTGTGCTCGATTAGATTTTTTGTATCTATCCATTCCAGATTGACCGCATCCGGGCGTGAATAGCTCATCAGATCGGCGAGTATATCTTCCATATAATGTACTTGCTCAAGCGCTATCTGATTAAGCTCGATGGCATTTTTCTGACTCAGTTTACTAGACTGCTTTTGAAAAATCTGTAATCCCATCTTGATCGACGAGAGCGGATTGCGCAGGTCGTGGGCAATCACATTTGCCATTTTCCCCACCGTATTAAAAGCCTGATTACGGCTTATTTCCTCGTTACGCTGCATTAACTCATTTTCGAGCTGGTGTCTTATGGTCAGGTCTATGACCGCCGAAATATTCAATTCCCCCTCTAGACTGGGCGCCGAGCTAACGCCGATTTCAACTGGAAATACTTCTCCGGATTTTTTATGAGCCAGAAAATCTCTCCCCTGCTCCGCACTTATGCCTGTACTTTCGATCGTGCTATCGGATTGCACCAACAATCTTTGTTGCGATACTTCGTCTGGAATCACAAGGTGAATATCCTTGCCGACCAACTCACTCTCCTGGTAACCAAACATTTTCAGCAAGTGGTCGTTGACGAGCAGAATTTCACCGTCGCCGTTCGACATAACCATCGCCACGGGAGCCGAGTTGAAACAGTGCTTGAAGCGTTCTTCGAGCATTTTCTGCTCGGTGATATCTTCCTTTACCGCGAGGAAGTGGGTTATTTCTCCTTCAGAATTTCGGATACCTGAAATAGACGCCGACTCCCAGTAAAGTTCGCCACTTTTCTTACGGTTGTGAAATATGCCGCGCCAGGTTTTTCCTTGCTTAACTTTACGCCATAAGTTGGAATATTCTTCATCACTGGTTTCACCGGATTTGAGGATGCGGGGGGTAAGACCTTTGACCTCTTCCAGACTGTAACCCGTCAAGCTTTCGAATTTTGGATTAACATACTCAATCAGGCCCTCTTTGTCGGTAAGAACGACCGAGGCAGGACTTTGTTCCACTGCTTCGGATAAATGTCGTACACGCATTTCATTCTCTCGATATTGGGTAATATCTTCACCGATAAATATCAACCCAACATCTTCTCCCTCGGAATTGGTCAGGAAGGTATCGTGCCAGCGGATTAGATACTCGCGTTTTAAACGATCCTGTAACCAGCTTTCATGCGTTGTTGTGTCTTTGCGCCGTTGGATAGCCTGTTCGAAAAATTCGCTGCAAGCATCTTTAAACTGGTTAGCAACGAGTGTTTCTATCCAGTGCTTACCCAGCAGTTGCGCCCTTTGCCAGCCCAGTAAATTGAGCAGGGCATTATTACAGAAGGTAATATTGCCCTGCATATCCACGGCCAGGATATTAACCTCGATGGACTCAAATACTCTTCGGAAATATTGCTCGGACTCGATATCAATCTCTGCCATCTGATGACTGGCTCTAAAACGCGCAATGATATGCCCACCGATCAGGAATACTAAAAACACAATCAGGTAGAAGAGCCAGTTGCCGCGAAAAAAATCCTTTCCCAGTGTATTGAGTTCGGCGGGCGTAATATGGGCGACCAGGCTCCAGGGTCGATTGAAAAATTCGGGTCTGGCCTGAGACGTATCATAATCTTTACTCAAACCGGTTATTTCAATGCCGGGAAAAACGGTGTTATAACTGAACAAACCGTTAGGACTACTAAACTGACCCGATTCAGAGGTAGATATCCGCTCCCACTCGTTTTCATAGTCGGTGGCGAATGTATATTCATGGTCCAGCATAAAACCCCATTCCAAATCACGGTTAAAGTGGCTTAACCAGTAACCTTCGTGGTTCAACAACATAACGCGATTAGAAATATTTGAGGTTGCGGCACGGAAATTGTTAAGTAATCGATTACCCAGATAATTAAGAATCAGCACGCCGACCCTGATTCCGGAAGAATTAAATACTGGCGTTCCAAAACGTATCACCGGCTTTATTGGTATCTGAATCCTTCCGTGTTCGACATTGAGATCAAAAGGTGAAATATAGATTTCATTTCTATCGAGTTCCAACGCCTCCCGAAAATAGTATCTTTGCGCCTTGTGCTGCAGGTAGGCTTCTTCGACGATAATGGATTTACCATCACGATTGTTAATGCGTATCACTTCCTGACCGTTTATATCGATCAGGCGAATTTGATCGTAGATTATTTTTTCACGGGAAAATAACGCCAGGTCTCGCGCCAGAATGGCAAGTGTCTGCGCATCAAGATGATCAAAGTACCCATGTAACTCAGCCTGCCTGGCGAGAAAACTAACATCGGACTGAATATTGGTAAGCTCGGTAACAATCGCAGTTTTACCCAGTTCCAGATTGAGTAACTCCTGATCATTGCGCTTCGATGTTTCAGCCGAAATATAGCTGTTGTAATGAACTGCCAGGATCGCCAGCAATATGACAATCGATATCGACGTATACCACAAGGTCTGCTGAAGTATGCGTTGATTTTTACTGAGGTGATGAACAGGTGTATGGCTGAGCATGGTGAGGGGTCAGCCACATTGAGTTAGCATCAAATAGCGTAGCCGTTGCAGATAATCCGCCCTGGTCTCGCCGGCCTGCTTTGGATGAAGAAACAGCAGTTTAGCCGCGATCATAGTTTGCCGTCGCGCTTCGTGATCTATGGTCGCAGATTGATCCATTAACATTTGCAGGTTTGTCAGTGCCCTTTCGGGGTTCTTGCAATAGCGCGGAAAACTGATGTTATGCGCATACCATTGCGACATCAAAGAGATCGACAACAATGCCAGCATTACCGGGATTATAATTTTCCATGGGTTAAATCGTGGTGACGCCGATTCGGACTGACTGGAGGAATTATTCATACCCGGTTCAGAACTTCATCAGCATTGGTCCAGACATAAGCAGGTCTGGATGTCGTCCCTTCAGTCATCCTGGTACTTATCTGGTCGGCTACGGTTTTAGCCTGAATGATACGATCTCTAATCGAAATACCCTGCAGGTAGTTGGCGACAAAATGCAGGCCGTCACAGCGGCCCTCGTACCGGTTAATCGCCTGGGTTAATCGATGGTAGTTACCGTGATAAAGCGGAAGCCCCTGATGATGCCGATTAATCCTGATCATCTCGGGCGAGCCCTTAAGTCCGCAAAGGTTTTGTAATGCACGCAGGGTTTGATCGACTAAAACACGGTCTGGATTTTTCAGTGCATCCGCCTGACAGGCGCCGCCGATAAAGTTACTGGTGAGCAGTTTTCCTTCGGGTGCCCGATTCGCGATCAGGTTGCTTATCCATAAACTGCCCCGAATGGGTGTTTTTTCACGGCTTGGCACCAGGAAACCGCTACCATCCAGTGGTTTGCTAAATGCGCCCCTGTCGAAACCGAGATGAATCTGGGCTATCGGGGCATATTCGATTTGATTCAACAGTGCGGATAATTTCGGATGGATCGGTTTCAACAATTTGCAGGCGATGTTAGCGGGTGTTGAAAATATGACGTGGCGGGTTTGGTATTGCAATTCAGTAGTGTTATCACTAGCAGTCACCCGCCAACCAGATTTTAGCGGTTCGAGGGCGATTACCTGTTGCCCGGTATGAATCTCAGCAAGTGGGTTTTCAGCCAGGGTATCAACCAGTGTTTTCATACCACCGGAAAAACTGAATGCTTCCTGTGGCAAGCCTCTTTTTCCAGGTAATAGTTTTTTGATTAACACGCCTGCGGTAATACTACCAAACTCGTTTTCCAAAGCGGTCAGGCGCGGCAAGGTGGAACGTGCGCAGGCTTTTTCAGGATCACAGGCGAGCACCGCAGAAACATAGGGATCGATCGCCAGGTCGAGTATCTCCTGCCCTAGCCTGCGTCGAATGAACGCGGCGACGCTCTCCCACTCTGATCGTCGGCAGCACCTGAAGGCCTCGGTGATCATTTGAATCCGGGTTTTAAACGAAAACAAATCCGAGCACAGCATCTCCCTGATATTGACTGGCACCTCGGCTAATTCACTATTTTTAAGCACATAACGTTTGGCAACCGGATTACGGTTTACCCGATGCTTCTGCAGGCCGGATTCGCTAATAAACCGACTCACGGCTGAGTCAAAGTTAAGAATCATCGAGGCGGCATGATCGGTCAAATATCCATCCTGATCGGTGCTGTCGATCAATCCTCCGCTACGCTTTGCCTGTTCGAGCAAGATAGAATGTATGCCATGTTGCGACAACCACCAGGCCGATGACAAACCCGATATGCCAGCTCCGATAATCAATACACTGCTTTGTCGGGTCATGGTTCAAGCCCGCCTGATGGTGGGCGTTTCCAGGGCAGGTCGTCACCAAAACGCCTGGCCGATAACTGTTGCATATGCTCGACAGTGATTAATTGTTCACCCAGATCAATTACATACGATTCGGTTCTTTTTTTAATCATCGCGCGCAAAAAGCCGGGGATGCGACCGAGTCTTTTATGCGCCTCGTCGGACCATACCAGGTCAGCACCGGCAAAATCGGTAACAGGCTGGATTACGTCTTTACCTTGCGGCAGATAATCGCAGGATGCGTCTTCATCCATGATATGCCCTCCCGCTGCCAGTGGTCTCGCACGGCAGCCGCCGCAGAGTTTTCGAAATTCGCAATAACCGCATTTACCGGTCAATTGTGGGTTGCGTAAGGATAGAAAATCGGGCGCGGTAGTCCAGATTGAGTGAAAATCCTGTTGGCGAATATTACCGACACTTTGCTCAATATACGGACAGGCAGTCACCTCTCCTTCGGGCGTTACACGGCAATAATGGCTGCCGGCGATACAGCCATCACCTTCCATACCACTGATCCGATTCAGCGCCGAATCAGGAGCCATCTGCCAGGCTATGCGCTTGAAATAGGGAGCGCAGCGGGGCCGAATAATCAAATCATCGTATTGTTGCTGCAACTGAATTATTTTTTTTATGCTCGCTTCATAATGATGCGCAGAGATGTCGCCGACCGATTCTGCGCGTCCGGTACATATAATAAAAAAGAAATTGACCACCCTGGCCCCGGACAGCCTGGCAAACAAAACGATATCCTTGATCTCGTGATAATTGTTATCGGTAATGGAAAAATGTATTTGGAAATCGAGCCCATGCTTCCGGCAATGCTCGATACCTGTCATAGTTTTATGCCAGCTACCGGGCTTACCTCTAAAGGCATCATGACGCGACGCATCCAGCGAATCGACGCTAATGCCTATGCCCATTGCCCCGGCATTTTTCAGTGACACGACGCGTCGTTCGGTCAGCAAGGCGCCATTGCTACCGATCACCAACATCAGGCCCAATTGCTTGCCATGGCTGCAAATCGCTTCCAGATCCTTCCTGATGAGGGGTTCCCCGCCGGTTAGTACCACCATGGTTTGATCGTGATGCAGCGCTATCTGGTCGAGCAGACCTTTCACTTCGTCGGTGGTTAATTCGTTGGGTGACGGTGTTGTTAAGTCATCGGCGTCGAGATAACAGTGCGCACAGGCCAGATTACACCTGCGGGTTAGATTAATCGCGATAATCTGGAGTTGATCTGAATCCGCAACCATAGCGTGGTTCAGCTAGTATTTCTGGGGTCGTCTGGGTCGAGATGAAACTGTCCGTTTTGCATCCATTTATCTTTAACCTGGTCAACAGTATGCGCTGTAATTTCCTGCTGCTTATGTTGCCTGGCCCAGGTTTCAATTTCCTGAATCAGCATGCCGCGAATCATCTTCGGCGCCCTGGCTATTTTATCCCTGGCAGCCGCTTGCCAGTTGAGCGATTCCTGCACTTTGTCCGAACCCTTTCGAAAGACTGTCATGATGTTTTTAACAAACTCTACGTCGATAGACTGTAAGCCCGTTTTTCGGGCTATGGTTTCCATGGCATTAATGCCCATGTCCCGGCAGTAACCCTCGGGAATATTATCCAGCAGTTTTTTGGAACCCGGCTCCCATACCATTGCTGTATCCTCACCCACATCTGCTGTATCCTCACCCGCATCATCAGCCAGAGCCCTACCGGCAAACGGACATTTACTCGCTTTAGGCGCGGGTTTTTCTCCACTCCTGACCTGCTCTTCCATTTCAAGGCGGGCAATTTCGAGTCCCTTTTCTACCACTTCCAGCGAGATATTATGAGTGTTGGTTTTGATTGCATAATTTTCGATATTCTTTTTCGCCGTATCGCGCATAAATCCCTCTGGAGCCCGCATTAACCTCGCGATAGCTGCAGCCTCCCAGTGTAATTCCTGAACCTCGGTGGTTTCATCGCCGGATTCTCTGGTTTGCGTAAAGGGCTGTATATGCTGCACCTCAACTTGCCAGGTTTTATCGGCGCGCGCCTTTTTTTCCGCGCGGCCCTTGAGATTCTCTCGCAGCGAGGGGTCGTTTACCGATTGCAATAGAACCTCCGCTGCGTCGCTCCAGACCATAACTTGAGAGGTCACGGATTTTTTCAGTTCTCCACGATCGGCCGCATCTACGATTTCCTGCAGCGCATTTTCAGCATTACCCGGCATCAGTTCCGCGGTTGCCGCCTCGACGATACTTTCAGTGATTACCGTGTGACCCTTTTCATGGGCGTATCGTAAAATTGCCATCCTGGCCATCGGGCGCACAAAATCGGGCACCCTGAGCATGCGTTTTTCTGCTTCAACCGACCAGGAAGTGGTCGTTGCAGCGATACGATCGATACGCGGCTGGTGCTCCTGCATACTCAGCAAAATCGCACAATTGACATTACGCAGCAAGTTTTCGGCGTTGCCGCCGATGTCGAGCTCAGGGTCGGCGTGGACACCCATTTTGCCAATGACCAGTAACGAGGGGTTTATTTCGGCGACATATTTTTCAATCGCATCGTAGGCTTTACCATCCAGCAATCGGGTTTCAATTTCTACATCATAGTCCTGTGCTATCGATTGAGCGACATCCAGATGTCCCTGATATATCTTTGCGAGCCCCGAATCGATGATATCTTCATGCAGCTTTTCCTGCTCTTTGAACTTGAACACTTTTTCGGCCTCTTCGGATAGCACCTCGGCTATGCGGTTAAACGCCACATAGTGGTAATAAGGGTCAAACGTGGCGATGACTTTTATCTCGACCTGCCACTGTTTCGCCAGTGAAAATGCCGTGAGCAAAGCGCCGTATGACTTGCTCGAACCATCCAGCGCAACGACAATGGGGCCTTCACTGAGCTTACGCTGCGGCTGCTTGATAACCAGCGTATCGATATTGCTGCGGCGTACAGTCCTGCCGCAAACGGTGCCGATACGACTACCCTCGATGGCGCCAACCCCAATCGATCCCATCACCAGCAAATCGTAAGTACCGTTATTGGCCTCACCCACCAGGGCGCGGTAATTTTTGCCCTCAAGCGATGACCGGTGGAAATCTAATTCCTGCTGCTGACATAGCCTGTCGATCTGATCCAGATACGATTCGGTAATAATCGACAGGCCGCGCGTGATTAATTCGTTGTGTACCTCGCGCTGATGTTCGAGTTCCTGCTCTACCCGGTATTGCTCGGGTAAACCACCTTCCATCTGCCGAAAACGTAAATCGTGCATCTTCGCCGCATAGGCATGGGTACCCGTGATTTTGCTACCCCAGTATTGAGCCAACCTGACGGCTTCTTCGACTGCCTGGTTGGAGTGATCGGAAGAATCGACTGCCACCAGTATTGACTGGTATTGCGTTAACGGATCAAGTGACTTCTTCGGTTGTTGAGCGATTGCAGTCATGATTAATGGTTGCCCCCTTTTAAAGATTACTGGCCGAAAAATAACCAGTAAGAAAATAAGTAAAGCACGACAAGAATATTGATCGCAGCACCGGCAAGTACAAAATAATCGAACCCGGTAAGCTGCTGGAACCAATGTTGTTGCGGGTTCTGTTTCATCAATTCGCTAACCGCCCGGTTGTTATTTTTTAAAGCTGAAATCAACGGTTTGTGTCGCACCGGCAGATACCGTGGCTTTGCCCTTCTGGGTACCGAGCGTACCATGAAAAGCCATCACTTTGTAACTGCCCGCGGGAATATTGTCGATGCTGTAAGTGCCATCTTCGGCGACCTGTGCGTAATAGGGATTCTTTGCAACGAAAATAAATCCGTGCATAAATTCATGCGCGTCGCATTCGATCTTCATTGCTACGCCACGCTTGAGTTTGACTTTTTTATTTATCGTACCTTTATCGGGCTGGCTAATATTCATCACCGTCTTTTTAGCCTTACCGATAATTTCGTAGGTATGTATGTTATGCAACACCGGGTCTTCGTTGACAATGGCGACATTGTTATCGTTATGCATTATTTGCGTGAAAGGCTGAAATTTGCAGCCCTGTTGCAAGATTGTCGCATCCCTTTGCGAATCGTCGAAAGCCTTGCCCTGTTTGACTTTATCGAGGTAGACCACCACATCGGTGAGGCGACCGCTATTGACCCTGACATAATCGATCGATCGATTACCCGATCCACAGACATCGTTGTCTTTGGCGATTTTAAAAACCACAGGTGCCGGAACCTGCCCCGGATAAAACACCTTGCCACTGATGCTACCACCGTCGACAACGTCGATGACTTTATATTTGGCGGCCATAGCATTCTGGCTACCAGTAATGGCCAGAATCAGGCCGCTAACAATAAAAAAATTTCTTACCACAGGAATTCCCCTTCTAGTTTCATTCAATGTCTGGATGCGGATTGATCGGCTGTGAAGCGGTACATCTCTTCCAGCATTTCAATCACAAATCGTCGCTCATAACTGCTAGTCAAATCTTTTAATAGCTGAATCAGTTTTTCGGTAGCCTGAACCGGTGCGATGTCTTTCAGGATCAGTGCCATATCACGGGTTCTACCGCCCTGATTACTAACCGCAGATTTGATTATTTGTTCTATGGCCCTGTCGATCAGCTGCTGTTGCTGGTTTATTTCATCGTGCAATAGACAGCGTTTAATATTTTTTACCGCACTGTAGCGTACACCGCTCTCACTATCTTCGAGGCAATCGATTAAGCTTATGAACCACTCGCTGAGCGACGGTGGTAACTCTGGAACATGCGCATTTTTCAGCAACTCGTCGCCATCGAGCATCAAGTCTGTAATCGATTGAATAGCCTGGATCTTCAATGCCGCCCGACTATGATCGAGTGCGGTGATTAGAATCGGTATCGCAGCGCGATTGCGTATCGCTGCCAGCGCTTTCATACAGGCGAGTTTTAAATCCCATTGTTCGTTGTGGAATTGAGTCACCAGCCCTCCAAAGGCATACTCTATGCCCGGAGTTTTTGGGTTTGCGATTGCAATCTGTGCTATCGATTCAGCCGCGCAAGTGCGTAATTTGCAATCCTCGGCGTTTAACGCCGATAGCAGACTGTTGATGATGCGCGTGGATTTCTCTTCGCTTAAATGCCCCGGTAAACCGGACAGTATTCTGGCTGCCAGACGTCGTACATCGCTTGCTACGGAGACATCTTCTTTTTGATCGAATAACCATTCGCTGCGTACAATATTATCCTGTACCAAATCACGGTATTCATCGAGCGATGGGTCGGGATCCTGATCTATTGCCGGTTCGTTATTCATCTGTTTGAGAGATTCTTCTACCTGCTGATTATCCTGCAGGATCGATTCCAGCGTCGACATTGCTTCGACAGCCTGATCATCGCTGGATTCCTGTTCCTCCGGGGTTATTTTCGCCTCTGGTTCAAGCCTGCCCGGATTTGCGCTATCGACGATTGAAGCGACTTCAATTTCCAGTACAACCCGGCCATTGAGTGTCTGGTTTACAATATCTATAGGCGTGGAGTGCGTATCTTGATCCAGGTTAACTTCGTCCAGGTTTTTCTCCAGGGACATTAAGGCCTGCAAGGTAGTGAGCCTGATGCTGCTATCATTATGGTTGATCAGGCTTGTCATAATCCGCGAAACCTTGACATTCCAGCGGCATAACTGTGCCAGAATGTCAATACAACTGGTTATAATCTGACTGGATAATTTAGGTCGCAGTATTAACTGTATGAGTTGAGCCTGGGCCTGTTCGGGGTTAGATAACTTGAGCAGCAAGGGGATTGCCGCCAGAATCACCTTTTCATTCTTATCATTCAAGGCCGACAGAATTTGGTCGCTTAGCTGATCCTGGTCGAGTTTGGTAGCGGTCGATTGCAGAGATTGCAGATAGGCCGCTCTGACATCGGCATCGGGGTCTTTCAATAGTCGTTGGCTGACGGCTATAGGTGTGCTTTTTTCGCCCGCTATTTCCGATTTAACCATGAGGCTCAGATCGTTATATGCCAGAATGGCCGCCTGCCGCACTTTTTCTGAACGATCTTTCTTGAGTAGTTCTATCGCGCGCAGATATTGGCCTGCTTTTCGATCAACCAGTGCCTGCAGGGCGTTAAGGCGCACTTCTTCTGAACTATCGGTGAATGCAGAAGCAAGCGCCTTGAGTGATTCTGACGAATTCGAAAACGATAACTCGTGAGCCGCCCGCCGACGTGTCTGGGCTGAGGCCGACTTAAGCTGATCGATAACAATTTGTTCACCCTCGCCACCAATACTGACCAGGGATTTTAAAATATCGTGTTCGATATCGAGCACGTCATCGCTACTCAGTAGCTGTTGTAATACTGGAGTCGCCTGCTCTGCCTTCATCTGGCCCAATGAAATAACAGCCTGACGCTGCATATCCCACCAGTCATCCCAGTCTTCGTTACTGTCGATGATCATATCTTCTGGATGGTGTTCGGCTAATTGCAGCAATACAGGAATACTTGCAGGGCTTTTGATTTCGCCCAGGGCTTTCACGATAGCGGTCTTTAATTCACCATCTGGGTCATGTTCCAGCGATTCCAGCAATTGCGGAACAACATGAAGCGCATTCAGCTTTCCAAGTGCTTCTGCGGCATCGATGCAGACATCGATGTCTTCATCCCTGAGTCTTAATACCAGGTCATCGATCGCCTCTACCGCTCCAATCGAGCCCAGTGCCCGGCTGGCATTACATTTATCCACTTCGTCTCCAGCATCGAGCAAGTCACGCAAACGATGTATGACCATAGCCTTACACTGGCTGGATGGATCGCTGGTTTGATTGTTATCTGCTACTTGCACTCCAGGTAAACCTCTGGCTTGTTTAGCCTAACCTAAGCACAAACGATGCCAAGGCTGGATAGTATCAATTTAAGTTATTGAAAAATATATACTATCTCATTTTTCATGGATTAATTTCTGATGGGATTGGAGACATTAGTTGAACGAATCGTTTCATCATCTAAAACTGTCAACCAGGGCTGAACAATTTGTTCAAATCGACCATAGCATGAATTGATCAATTGCGCCCTGATTATTGAACGCTTCGTTACTCTGGATGCTTTAATAGTCACCTGTTATGATTCTTGCCAGGGCAAGGTAAAAACAGAAACCCGAATATAAACCGCTGATTTATAGGCAAAACTTCGAGTATTTCGATTCACCCGACAGGTTTGTGAATCTACTGGCAGGATATTTGCAGAAGACCTGCAAATTTATAGTGAAGGCGGGATGTGGTCATGAGTGGACAAAACGACGAGCTCGATAACGGACCGGACGATGATTCGGTCACCTGGGGCCCGATATTGTTTTACGGCACCCTCATCGCCGGGTTGGTATTTTTCTGGTGGATGGTGATCTACTCGCATGGCGTATCACCCACACACTAAGCACATTTCGAAATGCTGGTAACCACCGTATATGAATAAAACGCTCACTCACTGGCTGCTGGCAGCGGTCATAGTCATCGGTCTGTTTTACGGTTTGAACCACATCGTCATGTCTATGCAAGGGTTACCGCTCAATCTGAATTTAACTCCGATACAGTAATGTGTGTCCTGAACTGGTGGATAAAGATGCACTCTGGTCTGGTGGAAATTTAACAATGAGCAGAAATCCAGACAATATCCGTAACAAATACCTGTATTTAGCCCTGTTATTGTTGTTATTTCTATCGGCGACAGCTCTCATATCACTGGCCATATCAGGCAAAGTTTACGCAACTATAGAGACAGGTTCCACTGCAGCAGAATCTGTTGCATTGTCGGCAGAAAATGCCAGCAGCCGAATACCCTTCCCGGCGCCGAATTTAAAACGCGAAGACTACCCGCGTATGGGTATTAGCAGCCGTTCAATTGTCTGGGTCATTGCGCAGATGCATCTGTTTTTTGCTGCGTTTGTACTCGCGGTACCAATCTTCGTTCTGGTAATCGAGTGGATTGGTGTCAGGACCGGTGACGAGCGTTACGACGATATGGCGCATGAGTGTATGAAAATCAGCATGACCGCCTACTCGATAACCGCGCTATTCGGTGGCACACTGGTATTCGCACTGTTTCTGCTGTACCCGCAATTCATGGCTTACATGATGCATGTGTTTGATTCGCAGGTACTGGTATACGCATTTCTGTTCTTTGCCGAAAGCGCCTTCCTCTATCTCTATTACTACAGTTGGTATGCCTGTCGATACGGCAATAAAAAATGGGTTCATCTGACCCTGGGCCTGATGCTGAACATTACAGGTACCACCTTGCTACTCCTCGCCAATGCCTGGGTCACTTTTATGATGGCACCGTCGGGGGTCGATGATGCGGGCGTGGTCACCGGCAGTATCTGGGAAATTATGCGCGGCCCGTTGTGGAACCCGATAAATTTACACCGTTTTATTGCCAATATTGCATTTGGTGGGGCGGTTATCGGCGCCTATGCGGCTTACAAGTTTCTTTCATCCACCGACCCACGCGCCAGAGCGCATTACGACTGGATGGGTTACACCGCCAACTTTATCGCCATCCTCGCATTTTTACCCTTACCGTTTGCCGGCTACTGGCTGATGGCCGAGATCTACGCCTACTCCCAGCAAATGGGAATTACCGCGATGGGCGGAATACTGGCCTGGTTGTTTATCATACAGGCGGTATTGATCGGTACTATTTTGCTGGCGGGTAATTATTATCTCTGGTCGGGTATGTCGCGTACCCTGGGATCTGAGCGTTATACCTGGATGATCAAATATATCGCCATCGTACTGGTGACCTGCTTCCTGGTCTGGGTGACGCCGCATACGCTGATTTTGAGCGCGTCCGAAATGAGGCAACTGGGCGGCAGCCGTCATTACATTCTGGGGCCGCTCGGTATCATGCCGGCGAAAAATATCGCGGTTAACCTGATGTTGATCTTCACCTTTCTGTCGTTCCAGATATACCGTCGTGCCGATAAGGAAGTCACCGTTAGCTGGGCCGGTTTCGGCAACACGTTGATGGTTTGCATCTATGTCGTCGCGATAGTTAACATCGTATTTGCCGGTGTGTATTACGGTTATTTCACCAATACCGTATACAAGGTCGGTTCCAGCGTCATGCAGGTAGTATCGACGCTGGTGGTTATCGGTGCTGGAATCACGATAGATTCCCTGATGTTCAAGGGTGCTAAAAAACTACCCTCCGAATGGGGCAAGGTATCCAACCGCGCTCAATACGCGCTTTTCGCATTACCGATCACCTTTACCTGGTTGATGGCCCTGATGGGTTACGTGCGCTCGTCGGTCAGAACCAACTGGCATGTGTACACGGTGATGAAAGACAACTCCCCCGATAATTTCATTCCCACCATCGGTTATGCCGGCAACATGATGACCCTCGTCACCGTGCTATTCCTGTTGTTTGTACTGTTTATATTCTGGATTGCCTCTTTGAGCGACAAAAAGCAACCAAAGCCAGCCTTTCTGGCCGGTGGTGATTAATGCTATCAACCAGCGGGAAAATGAACCATCGGCAACGCGGCTCTATCCTGCTTAAAATCATATTGTTCAGTATTTCACTGACGCTGGTGTTTACCCTGTTCGCTAATCTTTTACCCCAGGTAGAGGGCGAGGCGCCGGTAGAACAGCAAATCGACCCTGGCGCCCTGACTGCGGACAGCTTCGTCGCACTCGGCGAAAGCACTTTTACCGGTAAAGGATCCTGCACCCTGTGTCATAACAACATGGGCCGCGCACCCGATATCCTGCAACTGAATATGGTCGATATCTCGGCGCAAAGACTACAAGATGATCGATATCAGGGAGATGCAAACTCGGTTGAAGACTACCTGCGCGAGTCGATGCTATCGCCGGGTGCGTACGTGGTTAAAGGCTATGGCAAAAAAGGGACTAAGGATACCGAGTCGCCGATGCCTGAAGTCGACAAGGCGCCTATCCTGCTCAACAACATCGAAATTGATGCCGTGATCGCATTTATGCAGGCGAAAGACGGCCACGAAGTCACGGTCGCATTACCCGAAGCTTTGCCAGTACCGGGCGAAGAAATCAAGGCACAGGCCGCACCGGTTACAGCGGTGTCAGCCCCGGCAGAAAACGCCGAAGTAGCTTTGGGTAAGTATATCTGTACCGCCTGCCATAGCCTGGCGGGCAGCGTATCTCCAGTCGGTCCTGATCTCAATACGGTGGGTGACCGGTTAAATCGAGACCAGATCAGTCAAAGTATCATCGACCCGAATGCAGTCATTGCCGAGGGTTTCTTTGCCGGCGTAATGCCAGCCGATTTCGCCGGCAAAATGACAGTCAGCGAACTTGCGATGATCGTCGACTTCCTGGCGAATCAAAAGGCAAATCAATAGAGATGCGTATTTCGGCATTTTACCAGGCGGTACTGGTCATCGTAGTTGCTTATCTCATCTTCGATAACGCCTTCCCACCGCTATTACCGAAGACGTTGATGATTCAGTACATGATCATTACGGTTGTCGGCGTACTGCTATATTTCTCGTTCGACGACGACCGTTGGGCGGAGTTTTTAGCACCGATAAGGTCGGTACTGAGAGACGATGATAAAGGCTTATTGCGCGGATTCTTCCTGCTGGCAATCCCGGGACTGATCGGATGGGTGACTTATGAAGCCATTAAGCCTACATTAGATTCGCCGATTGAATTACGCCAGGTGCACCCTGCCCCACCGTCAAGCTTCAGGGTATTTAACCAGACTTACAACCTCAGCAAACTGGAAAACCCGGTACGCGACGAGATCGCCAGTCAATACCAGGAAGATCCTGACGCCGCGATGCAAACCTATACCGACGCAGTCGAAGCTGGCCGCGATGTGTATTATCAAAATTGTTTCTACTGTCATGGTGACCTGCTCGATGGACAGGGGCCTTTTGCCGATGGTTTTACCAATCCCCTGCCGATCAATTTCCAGGACGTGGGTACCATTGCGCAGTTAGAAGAGACTTTTTTATTCTGGCGCATCACCACCGGCGGTCCAGGTTTACCCAGGGAAGGAACGCCGTGGAATTCAGCGATGCCGGTGTGGCATGAATTTCTCGAAGAGGAAGATGTGTGGAACGTCATCACATTTTTGTACGACTATGTGGGTCAGGTGCCGCGTATCTGGGACCGGGATAAATCAAAAATAGCCACTGCCATTAAAGAAGCGCGGGTCAAACAACGTTCGACGATGATGGGGGGCGATCTTTATCAATATCGTTGCGCCGCCTGCCATGGCGTGGAAGGTCTGGGCGACGGGGTTGCCCCCGAGCGTCTGTATCCCAGGCCACGCGACTTCAGTTTGGGCCTGTTCAAATACAAAACTACGCCGGGCGCTTTGCCCCCCAGCGATGAAGACCTGTTCAATACCATCAAACACGGTTTGACCGGAACAGGGATGCCCGGCTGGGGCAGAGTGATGCGCGATGACCAGATCGAAAGCCTGATCCCGGTGCTTAAGGGATTTGACATGACAGCAACCTGGTCTCCGGAAGATGCAGAGGATGAAAACTTCGACGACGAAGGTCGTTACACAAAAACTGACTTTATCTCGATTACTGAAACTGAACCGGTTGATGGAATGATCGACTATAGCCCTGATTCCATAGCCAGGGGCAGGGAGGTTTTTAACAAGGCCTGTAACAAATGCCACGGAGATAGTGGTAGAGGCAATATCACCTCGGGCAAGAAACTCGACGACGACTGGGGTTATCGTATCTGGCCTCGCGATCTGACCAAAGCCTGGACTTATCGAGTATCTGAGGTAATCGACACGGATACCACCCATGCCAGAACGCAAACCATTCAGAGAATTTACCAGCGCCTGTCGATCGGCATTACCGGCACACCGATGCCCGCACACCGCGCAGTTGAGGAAGGCAACAAGGATCCGATCGAGCTTGAGGATCGTTGGCACGTCGCCAATTACGTCTATTCCCTGCGCGAACAGGCAAATTCATTACCTGGCGAAAGCGACGTCCTGTCGGCAATCAAGTTGGAACAATTGCCTGGGGATGTAAATTCCGAACTGTGGAATCAGGCGACCCCGGCCACCTTCAGGCTGGTACCGAACATCATCAAAGGCGAGCGCCTTTTCACCCCGTTGTCGGATGCCGTAACGGTACGCGCAGTGTATACCCGGGATGAGATTTCCTTTCTGCTGGAACTGAATGACCGTACCGACAGTCGTCCCGGTGAAGAAGAGTCCGAAGGCATACAGGATGAAGAGCTGACCCTGCACCCGGATGCACTGGCACTACAGTTTCCCAAACAGGATGCGTTCGAAACATCCCCAGTAGTCGTGAAACCCCTGTACCGCCATGGAGATAAAAACCATGCAACCACGATCTGGTACTGGAATGCCGGTAGCGTCGAGCCGCCGATTCCGGCCAGCGCAGCGTTAATAGACGCCAATGGACCCGATCAAAAACTGAGGTTTCGCGAGGCTGGAGATTTGAAAGCCATCGGGGTATGGAACCAGGGCCAATGGAAAGTCATGTTCACACGTCCAAGAAAAGTTCATGATGAGGGTGACCTCAGCTTCGACGAGGGACGCTTCATCCCGATCTCTTTTGCCAACTGGGACGGCAGCAATGGCGAAGCTGGCTCGAAACATACCCTGACCACCTGGTACTGGCTGATATTGCCACCGCAAACAAATTTGACTTATGTCTTAGGTATTCCGCTACTGATGATTATACTGTCTATCATGGCTGGTTTGATAGCGGTGCGATCCCAGCGAAAACTGTCGAAATCGCGTCATGAGTAAGCGAATTGTATTCCCGGTGTAACTATTGAGCGAGGTTAGAAATGACGAATCACAAGGGTATGGCAGAATTTCTGCCTTTGAATAGGGCGGTATTAACGGTTTCCGACAGTCGTGCTCGAGCCGAGGCTCCAGTCATGCGGTATCGGAAAAAGTTACCTGTTAAGGGGGCCAGTCATGAGTTGCTGTGACCAGGCAGACTTGATGCCGTACGACCAGGCAATCGCCGAATTGCTGTCAGTAGCGAAACCTATTACAGAATCAGAAATAGTACCGGTGGCAGGTGCTCTTGGACGCGTGCTGGCTGAAGATGCGGTCTCCAGCCTCGATGTGCCACCAGCGGATAACAGTGCTATGGATGGTTATGCGCTGCGATATTCAGACCTCACCAACGCGGGCTTGACCACACAAGGTCGAGTCGTGTTACCGATCAGTCAGCGAATCGCCGCTGGCGTAGTGCCCGAAGCGCTAAACCCCGGTACTGTTGCCAGAATTTTTACCGGCAGCGAAATCCCCGAGGGGGCAGACACCGTCATCATGCAGGAGCAGTGCCGGGCATTAAACGGTACCGATGGTGAAGGGAAAGAAAACGGTCAGACGGTTGAACTGCCTGTCGACATAAACCCAGGTGATAACATTCGCCTTAAAGGTCTGGATATCACCGCGGGTTCGGTTATATTAAATCGTGGCCACAAATTGCTACCGCAGGATCTGGGTTTGCTGGCTTCCATAGGCCTCGCCGAAGTTAAGGTATATCGACGCTTAAAAGTGGCGATCCTCTCGACCGGTGATGAAATCGTCGAACCTGGGCAGGCTTGCCCGGCAGGCCATATTTATAATTCCAACCGTTACACGCTAGCCGGACTAATCGATGCGATGGGCATGGAGCGAGTGGATATGGGTATAGTACCCGACGATCCTGAAGCAACCGAAGCAGTATTACGACAGGCCGCGGAACTGGCCGACTGTATCATTACCACCGGCGGCGTATCGGTGGGGGAAGAAGACCACGTCAAGGCCTGTGTCGAGAAATTGGGTGAATTGCAATTATGGCGCCTGGCAATTAAACCAGGAAAACCGCTCGCTTTTGGCCAGGTGCTGGATAAACCTTTTTTTGGATTACCCGGAAACCCGGCGGCGGTTTTTGTTACCTTTGCAATGGTAGCTCGACCTTATTTATTGAGATTCCAGGGTTGCGAAAATGGCCTCCTGCCCATGACCCTCACGGTTCAGGCAAACTTTAGCCGCAACAGGCCAGGCAAACGCCAGGAATATCTGCGCGCGCGTCTGGATATTTCCGAGCGAGGAGTCATGAGCGCCAGCTTACATACCAATCAAAGCAGTGGCGCACTTTCGGCAGCCAGTTGGAGTAACGGTTTTGCGGTCCTGCCGATTGACCAGCTAATCGAAAACGGCGACAGCGTGAAATTTATTCCCTATAGTGAATTGTTTGCCTAGATCAGAGGCTCCCTAAATAACGATATGCTCAAGTTGACAGTCCCTGACGAGGCCAACCGTACGGTGCCCCTGTTTCGTTTGGCGTTTCGCCCTTTCTTCCTCGGCGGCGTCTTATTTTCACTACTGGCACTGAGCCTGTGGGCGGTTTTCTGGATTACGGGATTGGACTGGGTTCCTTATGGTGGCTGGATCTGGTGGCACGCCCACGAAATGCTGTATGGATTTGTGGTCGCCATTATTGTCGGTTTCCTGTTAACGGCGGTGCAAAACTGGACCGGGCAGGAGAGTATTACCGGCTGGCCACTGGCGGGCCTGTTTACACTCTGGTTGTTGCCTCGTGGCTTACTGCTTTACCCGATTGCACCCGTCGAATCGCTGCTTCCCTGGTTGGATCTGGCATTCCTGCCTGTCGTCGCCTGGGTAATGGGCAGAATTCTTTGGCGCGCTCGACAATTTGTCAATCTTGTTTTTGTGCCGATATTGCTATTGCTGACTATTGCTAATGCTCAAATGCACTGGGCGGTGGTACAGGGTGATGCCGTGTTATTCAGGGATGCCGCTGAAAGTACCATTTTTATAATTGTGCTTGTAACGGTAGTGATGGGTGGCCGTGTGATTCCGTTTTTCACAGCCAGTAGTACGGTCACACCCAGCGTGTTGCCCAACCCGGTGATCGAACTGCTGTCTTTGGGATCGGTCGCGCTGCTGGCTTTGTTGCATTTATTCAGTCTGATCCAGCATCTATCTTCGCTATTAGTAGCAGGCATATTTTTGGTGGCGGGATTGGGTCATTTGCTACGCTTTTTACGCTGGCGTCCATGGATTACCTACAAAGAACCCTTGCTTTGGTCGCTACACCTCGCCTATCTGTTTATTGCGCTAGGTTTTATTCTGTGTGCATTGCGTTATGCAGGTTTAAGCCTGGATGTGTTGAGTAGATTTACAGCTTTGTACCCCACCATTTTGCACAGTTTTACGCTCGGGGGCATGGGTTTGTTGATTCTGGCGATGATGTCCCGGGTTTCGCTGGGTCACACGGGTCGCCCCCTGGTGGTGAGTCCCTGGGTTAGTTTCAGTTTTCTATGTATTATTGCGGCCTATGTCAGTCGTGTCTGGCTGCCGTTACTATCGCCCGCCACCAGTCATTACTCAAGCTACCTGCTCAGCATTATTTTTTGGTTGTCTGGTTACGGAATATTCATATTTGTCTACCTGCCTGTCCTCAGCAAACCACGTGTAGATGGTCAACCGGGTTAATGACTGATGATAGCGAAAGCCAGGGAATCTCTGACTAAATCTGGGCGAATCATATTTTCATCGTTGCTCGCTCATAAGTGCTATTCAATGGGATAACCATCTGCCTGCCACTGCCGCATGTGACCCTCAAGCTCACGAAGATGCTTGAACCCGGCCTGCGACAGGAGTGATTGTGCAAAACTTGAGCGAGGCCCTACCCAACAATAAACCACAATCTCCCTGTCCTGGTGTGACATCAACTCAGAGAGTCTGTAGCGAAGTTTCCTATGGGGTATGTTGACCGCACCGGGAATATGTCCGCTCGCGAACTCTTCGGGCGTGCGGACATCGAGAATCAGGGGAGCCTCACCAATATTGATGCGATCAAGCAACTCCGACGGAGTAATGGCGTTGCCTGCCTGCACCAGGGTAGATGCAAGAGTCAAAGCTACAAGTGCAGTGATGATTAAACTGAATTTCCAAACATAGAGTCGCATCTGAATACCTCGCTGTTGGTTATTAACTCAAGACGCTTAACAGTAAATTTAAGAGGCCGGTGGCCTTTTAATAATTATTAGCGAGCGGCAATTGAATTCTTTTAGCGGAAAAAATAAAATGCGTAACTCATTGATGGCCAGGATTTATGTTCCATGCGTTTTACTAAATTCCATTAGCGTGACGGATGGCCCTCTATTTTCCAGAATTTCGATAAAAAGCTGACACGGTAGTGGCTCACCGCTGAGGCATGGACTCGTACTGTGAATTATAAACAATCTCCCTTTCTCCTTTCCCTCTCAAGCTATATGAAGGTTCGCCGTTATAATCTGAGTATTCCATTATTTACCCGAAAAAGCGACTAGCATCAGAAAACACGCAGGTACAACCTCAGGCACCAGGGTCCCAGGCAACCATTAAACCTGAGCTGATATTTCAATGCCAATATGACTTATGTTAATGTTCGATTCACTCGATTCAGTAACATTGTTGATGAACGAAAACCAGGAGTGAGATATGAACATTCTGACAGGGGTAATAATAGGCGCTCTGTTATTGACCGTTGCTGTACTTGGCACTGGAATCTGGTCAATGATTCGTGGGGGGGAGTTCGATAAGAAGCATTCAACCGAGTTGATGTTTGCCCGGGTTGGTATGCAGGCGGTTACATTATTGCTTCTACTTTTAGCTATTTACCTGGCAAATTGATAGCGATTAAATAAAGCACCGGGGTTCTATAGGGCTAACCGATACTCCATTTATTTGCCCCCGATTCGCTCGCATCGAGCGCTAACAAGCAACGGCCTGGCAGTCTTCATTGAATGAATCGATCAATTCATCGTTTAAAACTCATACGAATTGAAAGATTTATACACCCGAAACCTCCATATTGAGCACCCGGTTTTTCTCATAAGCAATTGATCCAATAGACAAATATAGGATCATGGAAAACTTGGCTTAATAAATGCAGTACCCAATAAGTAATTAAACAGTCCCCTCTGAAACACAGAGGTTGCTAACTATTGGAGGTAAGCATTATGAGTCCAAAGCTGACCAGGCGTGGCCGACTGATGATAGCAGTATCCGGGTTGAGTCTTGCATTCGCAGTGTCGACTGGCGCAGTGTCGACGGACCTGGCTGCGGAAATCGGACCGCTTCCCGAGCTAAAAACAGACTTGCTGAAAGCCGAGCTGGGAAAGAGGCTTTTTTTCGATAAACGAATCTCTGGCGATGCGGGTATTGCCTGCGCGAGCTGCCATCAGCCGGAGCACGGATTCAGTCACCCCGATGCATTGTCGCCTGGTTATCCGGGTAATAAGCATTTTCGCAATTCACCTACCCTGATCAACGTCGCACACAAAAAAGTATGGAATCACGACGGCCGTCTTGGCACCAACCTGAACGATGTGACGCGCGGCATGCTCACCGAATCCTACATCATGAACATGGATATGCGCATCATGCAGGAACGCCTGAAGCAAGATCCTGTTTATGTGCGTATGTTCAAGGAAGCAGGTTATGGTGAACCTTCCAACGGTAGTGTGCGTAAAGCCATTCCTGAATACCTGAAGACACTTACTTCGCGTGGTGCGCCATTTGACAAGGCTAAGATGTCGCGTTCGGCTAAACGCGGCATGAAGCTGTTTACCGGCAAAGCCGGGTGCATCAGCTGCCATAGCGGCGCCAACTTCACCGATGGGCAGGCGCATAACACCGGAGTCCCGGAAAACTGGGACGTATTTCTCGACCCGGCGCGTCACCAGGCGTTCCTCGCCTACGGCCTGTTTATGGGGGTTGAAAATCTCTTCAGCCTGAAGCGCGACCCGGGCGCCCATGTACAGTCGCATAAGGCAGACGGTTCCGATATGGGCAAGTTCATGACGCCGACATTACGCGAGCTCGCCTACACCGCTCCCTACATGCATAACGGCATGATCAAAACACTGGATGAAGTGGTGGAGTTCTACAATCAGGGCGGTGGTCGGGATTCGAACAAGAGTGCGTTGATGAAACCGCTGAAGCTGAGCCAGGCCGAAAAGAAAGATCTGGTTGAATTTCTGCAAGCGTTATCTGGCGAAACTCTAAGCGGCAAGGAGTTTGTGTGGGATCAGCCCTACCCGGCTGAATACGAAGCTATCGCCGACTGGCGCAACGTTCGAAACTAGGTTTGGGAGTAGCTAATGAATATATCGATTCAAAAAACGACTGTTGCTGGTATCGCGCTCGCCGTCTCGATGGCCTACGGGTCTGCTTACGCCGAATTGACCGTCGTTTCTACCGGAACAGGCGAGGTTAATCCGCCTTTGGCGCCGCTACCGAAAATGCCGGTTCCACCGGATAACAAGATTACACCGGAAAAGGTCGAATTGGGCAAGTTCCTGTTCTTCGACCCTCGCCTCGGTGGCGATGCCTCCATTTCATGCGCGAGTTGTCACGACCCGGGTCAGGGTTGGGCCTGGACTGAAGATTTTTCGCGTGGCTATCCGGGCACCGTGCACTGGCGTAATAGTCAGACCATCATCAATTCACAGTTTCTGCAGAAACAGTTCTGGGCTGGCTCGGCTTCATCGGGCGAAAAACAGGCTCGATCGGCAGCAAGGGGTGGTGTCGCCGGTAATGGCGAAGCCGATTTGATGGAAGCGCGCCTGGCCCTGATACCCGAGTATAAAAAACGCTTCAACGAAGTATTCGGTGATGAATGGCCATTGATCAAGAATGCCTGGCGCGCTATCGCCACGTTCGAGAGAACCTTAATCGCCGATAACACCCCGCTGGATGCCTATCTCGGGGGCGATAAATCGGCTTTGAGCGATGCGCAATTGCGCGGTAAAAAACTGTTTGAAGCCAAGGCAAACTGCATCGAGTGCCATAATGGCCCGCTTGCTACCGACGAACGTTATTACAACATCGGGGTTCCCACTGCAGCGCGTTGGGACGATGATGGCATGGCGCAAATTACTTTCCGCTTTGAACAGTATGCCAAGGGTACAACCGAGGAAATGTACCGCACTATCAAGGACGATGCCGGTTTTTACTACCGCAGTAAAAACAAGTGGGATAAGGGTAAGTTCCGTACACCGCCGCTCAGATACATCTCCTATACCCCACCGTATATGCATAACGGCGCTTTCTACACGCTCGAAGAAGTGGTCGATTTCTACAATCGCGGCGGAATCGACGAAGAAGGCAATAGCACTTCGTTCCCTGAAACCAAGAGCGCTTTGATTAAACCATTAAATCTGAGTGATGCAGAAAAAGAAGATCTGCTGGCTTTCCTGGAGGCGTTCTCGGGTGATGAAATCGAAATCGAAAAACCTGAATTGCCTGATTATGCACCTTTGTTTACCAGGGCCGAATTATTGGAGGCTATAAAATGAGCACAGAATTGAAAGTGGGAAAAGAGAAATCGGCGGCGCATGGCAAGTGCATGATGACCCGACGCGGCTTCCTCATGACCAGTGGTGCCGCAACCGCGATGGGTACGGTGGGTATATCGCTATTCCCGGGTACGGTTAACGCATTCTCATCGACTGCTCAGGTGGTTGGTTATCCACGTAAGAAAATCGCCAGCCTGAGGCAGTTGAAGGATAACCAGCCGTTTGATTTTAGCTACCCGGATGAGGTTGGAAACAACCAGTGCATGCTGGTCAAGATGGGCGGTGCCCAGGCCGGTGGTGGTGTTGGTAAAAAGAAAGACATAGTTGCTTTCAGTTACCTCTGCACGCACCAGGGTGGTCCGCTGCAGGGCAGCTATAAAGTAGTGGGCGACCAACGTGTACTGGGGCAGTGCCCATTTCACCTGTCAACCTTTGACCTGCGCCGACACGGCATCATCGTCTCCGGTCAGGCTTATGAAAGCCTGCCGCAGATTTTGCTGGAGATCGATGGCGACGACGTCTACGCCGTGGGTATGTTAGGGCTGGTTTTCGGCCGCAATACAAATTTGAAATCCTAGGAGACACAACACATGTCTACTAATTATTATCTACCCGAAGACAGCGCACCCCTGCCACCTAAGCATGCGGAAGTGCTGACAACAGCCTGCGACTACTGCATCGTCGCCTGTGGCTATAAAGTCTATCGCTGGCGACTCGGTAGCGGCAATGGTGGTACCAAAGCATCGGAAAATGCATTTGGCATCGATTTTCCATCGGCTCCCCTGCAGGATTGGGTCGCGCCCGCGCAACACAATGTGGTGATGCACAATGGTGTGCCTCATAACATCGTCATCACCCCCGACAAGGACACCACGGTGGTTAATACCCTGGGCGATTCCAGCATGCGGGGTGGCCTGATCGCGCAAAAGTGTTACAACCCGAAGACCCCGACTCGTGATCGGCTAACCACACCGCTGGTGCGATTATTCGGTACCTTGCAGCCGGTGACCTGGGAGTTTGCACTCGATATTGCCGCCGAGGTCGCCAAACACGTCATTAAAAACCATGGCGCCAATGCTTATTCGGTGAAAACCTACTCATATCAGTATGTCGAAAATACCTATGCGATAACCAAGTATGCGCGTCGTCATATCAATACCGCAGCTTTTACCTTCCACGATACGCCTTCGGATGTCACCTCTACTCCGGGATTTCGTGACGCCGGATTCGATAACTTCGGCCCCAGTTATGATGACTGGGGATCGGCCGAAACCCTGATGATCTGCGGCACCGACCCATACGAAACTAAAACTATCCTGTTCACCCGGTTCATCATGCCCGCGATTCAGGGCGGTCAAAAAGTCATTATGCTCAATCCACGCGAGACCGCAGGCGTGGCTTATGTGAAAAAAATGGGTGGCTTGCACATTCAGCTTTATCCAGGTACCGATCTACTGGTGGTTGGCGCTATTGCGCGGGTGATTATGGAAAATGGTTGGGAAGATAAGGACTGGATCAAGAAATGGGTCAACAGCAAGTGGGAATCAAGCTCTGGTTTTGGCCAGGGTACGCGTAATACACCCTGGCAATGGCGTACGACCTGGGGCAAGTTCCAGACCGATGGTTTTGAAGACTACAAGAAGTGGGTGATGGCTCAGAAAGAATACGAGCCCGCCTATGCAGCAAAGAAAGCCGGTATCCCGGTCGAACAAATTTACCGGGCGGCTGAAATGATGGCCAGGCCTGTCGGCGGCAAGCGGCCGAAGACTTCGATCGGCATCGAAAAAGGGTTCTACTGGTCCAACAATACCGGCAATACCGAGGCAATCGCTTCACTGGCAACCATCTGCGGCGCCGGTGGGCGGCCTGGACAGGTAATTGGCCGTTTTGGTGGTCACCAGCGTGGCGGCACTAGCGGTGGGAAATACCCCCGTAACAAGTCACCCGAAAAAGTACCTGGCCGCCGCAGACGCGCACTGGATACCGATCGCTGGTTAGTCAGTGGTCATACTCGTTTCGCGCACGTCATCGGCACTACATGGATTCAATCCATGTGCGGTTCACAGAGTCTGGAAAAGGCATTTCATGAACTGGTGACAGCCAACCCGCATCAGGTACGTGATTTCGACAAACAGGGCATCATCGACACCTTGAAAAAACGCGCCGATTCCGGTGGCATGGTGGTGATCAATCAGGATATTTACCTACGCGATCCGATCGGCGCCAAGTTTGCCGATATCGTATTCCCGGCTGCTACCTGGGGCGAAGAAGACTTTGTGCGGGCCAACGGCGAACGCCGGTTGCGCCTGTTTCAAAAATTCTACGATCCACCGGGTAATTCAAAACCAGACTGGTGGATTATTGCGCAACTGGCCAAACGCATGGGATTCGACGGGTTCGACTGGAAAAACTCCAACGAAGTTTGCGAAGAATCTTCCCGTTTCAGCCGTGGCAACCGTAAGGCCTACCACATGGTCAAGGTTGCAGCGCATAAGGAAGGCAAGACCCTGCACGAAAAACTCAGGGAATTAGGTACCGATGGGATTCAGGGTCCGACCTTTTATAACTATGAAACCGGTGAGTTAATAGGCACCAAACGCCTGCACGACACGACCCTGACCGAAGCCGATCTGATCAAGATGGGCCTCGCTGACGGGGCTCAGGCTGGCAACCTGGTGAACAAGAAACTGACCCACTTTAACAGCCAGACCGGCAAGGTGAATATCAACAAGCACCCCTGGAGCCTGTTCTCCGATTTCTGGGAGTGGTTATCACCCAAAGGTGACGAGCTGTGGTATTCCACTGGTCGTATCAACGAGATCTGGCAATCCGGTTTCGACGATGTCGAAAGGCGTCCTTATTGTACGCAACGCTGGCCCGAGAACTGGGTGGAAATTCATCCCGACGATGCCGCTAAACGTGGTATCGAGTCCGGTGACCAGGTCATGCTCTATTCCGACCGGGTTGCGAGACACAAGGATACCATTCTGGGTGTCAAGGGAGATGACTTCCAGTTCTCCAGTTTACTTAAAAATGGTCATATCGAACTGAGCAAGGCAGCGGTAACCGCGGTTGCTATAGTTACGCCAGCGATTAAGCAGGGCATGATGTACGCGAATATGATCGATATGCGCCAGCCATCAAACGCTCTCCAACCCGCAGTGGTAGACTGGATCAGTGGTAACTACAACTACAAAATGGGCGTAGCCAGAGTCAAGAAACTGGGCGAATCCAAGTATAAGAAGGAATTCCGTAGCTTTTCCTTCGCACCACGGAATATCGTTTAAACCGAAGGCCAAAAAGGATGGCCTGTTAAAAGAGTGTGATGGGACTCTCCCCCTCGTTCCGTCACACTCTTTAAGCCTGGTCAATTTTAAATTGCCGTTGACAAGGTCAACCTTGTCAATACAAGTCGCAGAAATTCGCGTAGAATGACCGGGTCGATTTTGGATTCGAATTAACATGAATTCAATGATTATCCCTACTCTATAAAGATGATTTGCAGACTGATAACGATCTTTGTGTTAGCCACTGCATGGATATGCCCTGTCCAGGCAATGTCTTCGGCCTCCCCCCTGGTAGCAACGGCATCAGGAATGCAATTTGCTATCAGGGAAATTGCGCTTAAGTTTTATGAAGACACAGGTATTAAAGTCCGAATCACCCTTGGTTCTTCGGGAAACCTGTATCGACAGATCAAAAATAATGCACCGTTTGATTTGTTTATATCCGCAGATAACTCACTCACAAAGAAACTTGAATCGGAGAAACTTACCCTGAACGACAGCGTAGTCATCGCTAAAGGCCGGTTGGTAGTATTCGCACCCAACGGTTCGCCATTAATCCCCGATGAACATCTTGGCGGGTTGAAAATCGCACTCTCTGAAGGCCAGATAACAAGATTTGCGATTGCCAGTCCAAAGCATGCTCCCTATGGCCAAAGAGCAAAAGAGGCACTTCAATCGGCACAGCTATGGGAAGCGGTTAAGGATAAATTGGTGATTGGCGAGAATGTCTCTCAGGCGGCGCAATTCGTTGTTTCGGGTGCGGCACAAGGGGGTATAATTGCGCAATCCCTTGTTGTCGTGGATGAAATTTCACATCGGGGTCAGTATGCCCTACTACCCGAGTCCTGGCACCAACCTATACTTCATAGTATGGTGCTCCTAAAAAATGCAGACGAGGCCGCTTTAAAGTTATTCGAATATATTAGGTCAATTAAAGGGCAGGATATACTATCACTCCATGGGTTTAACCCTTCTTACTAATTTACCAGGCAAATAGATGGATTGGGGAGCATTCAGGCTTTCACTACAGTTGGCCTTTTTCACCGTAATATTGTTACTACCGATCGCCGTCCTGATGGCTCGATGGCTGGTAACGCTTCCCCCAGCACCTAAGAGCATTATTGAGTCATTACTGACCTTACCTCTCATCCTGCCCCCAACGGTACTGGGGTTTTTTCTTCTTATAACACTGAGCGACTCTTCTTCGATTGGACGAATATGGCGTTCTATCTTCGACGAATCTCTTGTCTTTACATTTGAAGGTTTGTTAGTCGCATCCATTATTGTCAATATCCCATTTGCTGTTCAACCGGCGCTCAGGGCATTTGAGGCGATAGGCAGTGATATGCGTGAGGCTGCAGAAACATGCGGTATGAGTTCGTGGCGATCATTCAGGCGCATTGAATTCCCCCTCGCCTGGCCAGGAATTCTCACCGGAGGGGTGCTCACATTCGCCCATACACTAGGCGAGTTTGGAGTTGTTTTAATGGTAGGGGGAAATATTCCTGGTGAAACACGCACTGTTGCAATTGCAATTTATGACCAGGTTCAGAGTTTTGATAATGCTTCGGCAGCAACCATGTCAGCCATCTTACTCGCGATATCACTCCTCGCAATCAGCATCACCTTTCTATTAACGCGAAAAGCCCTCAGCAGGAACAGGTTGTAAATTGTCAGACCCAAATAGTTTAGAAGTCACGATACGACAAACCGACCCGGTTTTCCTGGATGTCCAATTTAAGGTCAGGGGATCCGAACTACTCGCCCTTGTTGGGCCTTCCGGGGGCGGTAAATCGACAATTTTAAGAACTATCGCAGGGTTCCAAAAGCCGATTTCCGGGAAGATAACTATCGGTGACAAGGTGTGGTTCAATAGTCAACGGAAAGTATCCGTGGCACCTCGACATCGTCGATTAGGTATGGTTTTTCAATCCTATGCTCTGTTTCCCCACTTGACAGCCATCGAAAATGTGATGGAATCGATTTCAAACCAACGGGCTACCAACAAAATTAATATGGCCAATGAGTACCTGGCCCGAGTCAATCTCAAAGGTCTCGGTGACCGGCGCCCGGATCAGCTATCGGGAGGGCAACGGCAACGTGTCGCGGTCGCTAGAGCCCTTGCCAGGGAACCTGATGTGCTTTTGATGGACGAGCCCTTTTCTGCAGTTGATCGTGTCACCCGGACCCGGTTGCAACGGGAACTGATCGAACTACGATCACATTTATCTATTCCAATAATCTTCGTTACGCATGACATGGAAGAGGCTGCTCGCCTGGCTGATCGGGTTGCCGTGCTCCATGAAGGGAGGATTTTACAAACAGATTCGTATGAAACCCTGTCTAAGCGTCCTGTCAATACTACCGTGGCAAAGCTGGTTGGTATTCGAAATATATTTAACGGCAAAGTTTCGAAAATCACCGATAACGAAGGAAGACTTCGTTTGCAATGGGGAAACTTTGTGCTGGATACTCCTTATCGAACGGGTTTTAGTGCGAACCAGTCGGTCACCTGGTGTATTCCATCAGATGGAATCGTGGTCCACCGGAGGAACAGACCTTCGCGAGGGGAGCACGAAAATCCGGTCTCCGGCATTGTTAGCGAACTGTTCCAATTTGGCCAGACAACCGAACTCATCATCGATGTCAGTGACCCAGACGCGCATCCACTACACTGTTCGATACCAACCCATGTAGCAAAGCGCAATGATATAAGCATTGGTGTAAATATTGGTGTCTCCCTCAAAGCTGATATGATTCATATCATGGCTGCTGAAAACGCGTGTTCCTGATTGCCCCGGAAAGGGCATCAAACTCCCGAGTGAAAATAATTTCTCCTCGCAAACCGTATTTAATCGTTTAGCTTCAAGTAGTCAGTGCAGAAAAAACCATAGGCAACCTTTCTGGCAATCGTTCGACATTCTCAACAATCGAATAGTTGTTTTCTCCAAATATGCGTGCTACATATCGATCAGCGTCTGGATCTAGCGTGAGGCAATAGGTATAAACCCCTTGCATGGCCAATTCCTCAACCGCTTTTTGGGCATCGTGTCGAAGATATTGCGGATCGCGTTCATCAATATCGGCTGGTTCGCCATCGGTCACTAACAACACGAGGCGTTTAGTGGCATTTTGTTCCTTTAAATGGAAACCTGCGTGCCGCAGAGCTGCTCCCATGCGCGTTGATAATCCGCCATTCATGCCGGCCAGTCGAGATTTGGCTTCATCATCGTATCTCTGGTTAAAGTCTTTAAACCGATAATATTGCACATCATGCCGGCCATTCGATGCAAAGCCATGCACCGCAAAAGTATCACCAATGGCATCGATTGCCCAGGACAATAATCCAGTTGCCTCACGTGTCAAACTGAGGATGCTGGGCGCCTCGGCATAACCTTCGTCTCCTTCGGTTATATCACCAATTTTTTCGTTGGTTGATTCCGATAAATCCATTAGAACCAGGATAGCGAGATCTCGATTGTGGCGAGTGATACGTATATTGATTCGCGGGTCAGGCATAACACCGCGACGAATATCGATCATGGCGCGAACTGCCGCATTCAAATCCAGCTCCTCACCTTCTTCATATCCTCGGCGTCGCACTATACCCTGTGGCTGCAGGGCATCGATCAGGTGTTTAATTCGAGCCGCAATCGGTTTATGCCGGGTTAGTATTTCATCCATCACATCGGGATTACCTTTAGGCTGGCGGTGCTCGATCACCGTGGCCCAATCGGGCCGTGCTAATTGCACCCGATAATCCCATTCATCGTAATGATAGGGTTGCGAGACAGGTTCCTTACCCTCGAGCTCATTGATGGTGCACCCCTCCTGGTCAAGCCAAAATGGCGTCGATAGTGTCCAGATTTCCTGCGCATCATCGCCGGCCAGCTCACAATCAAGGGTATTGACCATTTCCATTAGACCAACGCTACGCCGCAACTGTTGCTGACTATCTGGTTGATAATCAAGGCCCTCCTGGACAAACATGTTTTCGGAAAAAGCCCAGCAATAACGATTGTCATCGCGGTACGGGATCGGCATATTTTCCAGTATTCGAACCGATGGAATCGCTGCGTATTCAACAATACGGTTATAAAACTCGATACCAAATTGCCATGAAATACGATTATCGTGAGGATTCTGGGCAAGCCTGGTTCTAAAATCGGCGGCAAATTGATGGATAAATTCAATCTCAGCATTGTATTTTTCATCCAGAAGTGAATAGGCCAGGTTAACCATTAAATCCATGGATTCATGTAGCTCGGTGTCTTCATTTGAAGATTTATATGCGATGAAAAAACGAATCCAGAGCTTTTTCAATCCCGGAAAGTCCTGTATCGCGAGATACTCAACGCGCGCATCTTCGAATAGTCCAATAAATAGCATTTGCGCCTGGGATAATTGTTCCGCACTCATAGACTGTTTGGTATAGACCATGTGCGCTGCACAGTGAGCCGCCGATGCACGATATATCTCAAGTCCCTGAATGTCATGAAACGAATCAAATGCGTCCGGAAGATATATCTGAAAACTTTCAATATAAGGACGCAAGCCTTCTCTATTCTCATAATCACCCGACGTAGGCCGCATAAAGAAGGACCGACCCCAGAGGGCGCGTAAATAGAAATTCAGCTTTCTTTGATTATTGATAAACAAGGTTCCGCGCCGCTCTTTTTGCAATACGGAGCGTGAAGACTCTGTATTCAGCGCAAAGTAAGCCATTTGATTGTCGAGGTCACGCGCGTGTGCCTGCGCGCCCCATAAGGCCCAACGCCTTAAGCCACCCAAAGTCAGCTTACTGAGCAATTCATCGAGATTTTCCATCATCGGCCGCAAGCCGCGCGGAGCTTTTCCCGCAAGATTGTGAAGCAATTTGAGATAGCCGCGGACGACTTCTGCATCGCCAAGCCGACGAGCAGCTAAAGACATTTCAGACAGTATCAGGATAATGACGCTACCCGAGGTGTGCGACGACAACTTCATCATCGCATGAACAATATCTGGCACTATATCTTCGCCAATTTCTCTGGCGACGCCTGGCATCTCCTGGACATAGGTGAGCACCAAATCCCTGTTATTGCCCAGCGAGTAGATCGCACGCATGCCCTCTAAATAATTTTTTAACCCCTGTGGTGACATCACGCGAGCTGCCTCGCGATATGAAGATTCTAGCGTTTGACGATCTGTGGTATCGTCTTCATCAAGGAAATTGAGGTATTCTGAAAAATTGATCGGCATGGCGGTACCAGCGATTGACTCACTAGAAAAAGGTATTAACCGCAGCATCGAGGGTATCGCGCATATCCGGATCATCCGTTAGAGGCGTCACCAGTGCCATTTTGCAGGCCTGTTCAGGATTGATCCCTTTCGAAATCAGTTGCGCAGCATAAATTAGCAGGCGGGTTGACATGCCTTCATCTAGACCATGCCCTTTTAAGTTTCGCGACCGATGAGCAACCTGCACCAGTTTTTCGGCGATGTCATTTTCCACACCACCTTCGTGTTTGACAATTTCAATTTCGGTTTCAGTTCCAGGGTAGTTAAAATCGATACCACCAAAACGTTGCTTGGTCGATTGCTTGAGATCTTTCATCAAAGACTGATAACCGGGGTTATACGAAATCACTAATTGAAAATTTTCATGAGCCTTCACCAGTTCGCCTTTTTTCTCTAAAGGCAGTTCGCGACGATGATCGGTTAAAGGATGAATCACAACGGTAGTATCCTGACGTGCTTCGACCACTTCATCGAGATAACATATCGCACCAATGCGTGCTGCTACTGTTAGTGGCCCGTCCTGCCACTTTGTGCCATTGATGTCGAGCAGAAAACGGCCAACTAAATCGGATGCTGTCATGTCTTCATTACAGGCGATCGTGATCAATGGTCTATGTAGCCTCCATGCCATGTATTCGACGAATCGAGTTTTGCCGCACCCAGTCGGTCCTTTAAGCATGACCGGCATTCGCACATCGTAAGCCGCTGTATATAATTTCACCTCGCTATCAATAGCAAGATAATAAGGTTCGTTTTCGATGAGATATTGATCGCTATCGATTTCACTCATATGAAAATCCTTTCATTAGCACTGTTTGGTAGATCGACTTCGAGGAAAAAATGATGCTTTTGTTCCTGCAATAGAAACAAAAGCATCCAATCACACAGAGGAGATTTAAACTGCTTTTCCACGATATATGACCATTTCTGCTCCCTTTGATTGAGAGAAATTGTCAAATCCGACCAGGCGAACATGATTTTTGGGGTGGGCCTGATGACAGGCATCGACTTCAGCCAATATTAAATCGACGTCGGTTTCACCAAACATCGGCAATTTCCACATATACCAGTAGGAACCGAAAGCATTTTCCGGCTCGGTGTGTTCGACGGCCGGATTCCAGCCCTGCTTCACAATATACTCTACCTGCTGGCGAGTTTGATCTGCATTCATTGCAGGTAAATAGGAGAAGGTCTCAAATTTCCGACTCGCAACATCGGACAAACTTGACGCATAATCTCGTACTTCGCTCATGATTAATTCCTCAACAAATCTCAAAACTTCATCTAGTGGCAGCTTATTTGTGGGCAACGTCGAGCTTGTCTACAGTATCAAACTCGAATTTGATTTCTTTCCAGGTTTCCATCGCAATCGCGAGTTCGGGGCTTGATTTAGCCGCGCTAGTGAGAATATCCTTCCCTTCTTTTTCAAGTTCACGACCCTGATTACGCGCTTCTACACAGGCCTCAACCGCAACACGGTTAGCACAAGCTCCGGCAGCATTGCCCCAGGGGTGACCGAGTGTTCCACCACCGAACTGTAAGACCGAATCGTCCCCAAAAATATTGACCAGTGCCGGCATGTGCCAGACATGGATACCACCCGATGCAACCACAAACACACCTGGCATTGAACCCCAATCCTGATCGAAGAAAATTCCACGTGAACGGTCTTCTTTGATGTAAGATTCACGCAGCAGATCGATCCAGCCCAAAGTCGCGTCTCTATCGCCTTCTAATTTACCCACCACCGTGCCGGTATGGAGATGATCGCCGCCAGACAGTCTGAGAATTTTGGCTAAAACACGAAAGTGAATACCATGGTGCGGATTTCTATCCATAACCGCATGCATTGCACGGTGAATATGCAGCAGCATACCGTTGGCCTGGCACCATTGAGCCAGGCCTGTATTGGCGCATAACCCCCCGGTTAAATAGTCATGCATAATAATTGGGGCACCTATTTCTTTAGCATATTCAGCGCGTTTCATCATTTCGTCTGGTGTCGGCGCTGTAACGTTCAGGTAATGACCTTTGCGTTCACCCGTTTCTGCTTCTGCCTTGTGAATCGCTTCCATGACGAAATCGAAACGATGACGCCAGCGCATGAATGGCTGGGAGTTGACATTTTCATCGTCTTTGGTGAAATCCAGCCCACCGCGTAAACCTTCATAACAGGCGCGGCCATAGTTTTTTGCTGACAGGCCCAGTTTAGGTTTGATGGTACAACCCAATAGCGGCCGTCCATATTTATTCAGGATGTCACGCTCAACCTGGATACCCTGTGGTGGTCCATTGCAGGTCATGACGTAAGCGATTGGAAAACGGATATCTTCAAGGCGTAATGCTCGTAACGCCTTAAATCCGAATACATTGCCAACCAGTGATGTGAAAACGTTAACGACTGAGCCCTCTTCAAACAAATCAATGGGATAAGCAATGAAAGCATAGAAGCAGGTATCGTCGCCCGGCACATCTTCAATCGCGTAGGCGCGCCCCTTGTAATAATCCAGGTCGGTCAACAGATCTGTCCAGACTGTTGTCCAGGTGCCCGTAGACGATTCAGCAGCAACCGCGGCAGCGACTTCTTCTCGTGGAATGCCGGCCTGAGGCGTTATTTTGAAACAGGCTAAAATATCAGTTGCCTTTGGCGTGTAATCTGGCTCCCAATAGGTTTCACGATAATCTTTAACACCTGCGGTATAGGTTTTTCTCGAGTTCATCTTTATATCTCCAAATTGTCAGGCCGCACTCTGGTTGGTCGTTGGCTTCGGGTCGAGCGCACCGCTGGCATAGCACCTTGCCATCTCGGCAACGCTGATCGGTGTGATTTTTGAAGCCTTTCCCGCGCTTTCAAACTGTTCGAAGCGATCACGACAAAGTTTCTGCATGGCATCCCGTGCCGGCGCCAGGAATTTACGCGGGTCAAACTGTAATTTATCCTGTTGCGCAATTTTTCTGAACTCGCCGGTCATCGCCAGTCGACAATCGGTATCGATATTAACTTTGCGAACTCCGTGTTTGATTCCGCGCACAATCTCCTCAACTGGTACTCCATAGGTTTGTGGCATTTCGCCACCAAACTCATTGAAAATATCCTGCAGCTCCTGTGGTACCGACGACGAGCCATGCATAACAAGATGTACTTCAGGGAGTTTTGCATTGATTTTCCGCACTACATCCATCGCGAGAATATCGCCATCGGGTTTACGGCTAAACTTATATGCTCCATGCGACGTGCCCATTGCAATTGCGAGCGCATCAACCTTTGTTTTGGTCACAAAATCGACCGCTTGATCCGGGTCGGTGAGTAATTGATCCATGCTTAAACTGCCTTCAAATCCATGCCCGTCTTCTTTTTCGCCTTCGCCGGTTTCAAGCGAACCGAGACATCCAAGTTCGCCTTCGACCGAAACACCGATATCGTGTGCAATGCGTGTAACTTCGGAAGTAATATCGAGGTTGTATTCATAACTTGCAGGGGTTTTGGCGTCAGCTTCGAGCGATCCATCCATCATTACTGAGGTAAAGCTTGCCTGCATGGCAGAAACGCAGGTCGCCCGGTTATTTCCATGATCCTGGTGCAGGCAAATTGGAATTTGTGGATACATTTCTTCCGCGGCTTCGACCATTTTGCGGATCATGATATCGCCCGCATAACCTCGCGCGCCGCGACTGGCTTGTAAAATGACAGGCGCATCCACAGCTTTAGCCGCTTCCATGATCGCCAGTACCTGTTCCATATTGTTAATATTAAAAGCCGGTACTCCGTATCCGTATTCGGCTGCATTGTCGAGCAATTGCCGTAGTGTAATTCGTGCCATTTTTATAGTCCTCCTATACTCCAAAGCCAACAAGCAAATCCATCGCGTTCACCATTTCATGTGGTTCTTGTTTCTCTATTTGATTTGATTCCATTGGGGTATTCACGGTGAACTCCGATATAAATAATTCTCTCTAACCAGCACGTCGCTTACGTTCTACCAACTGCATAACTAATGGGGTAAAAACCAGTTGCATCGCCAGATCAAACTTGCCGCCGGGAATCACAATGGTATTAGGTCGCGACATAAAACTGTTGTGAATCATGCTTAGCAAATAGGGAAAATCGATTCCCTTTGGATCGGCGAAACGTATTACTACCATCGATTCATCGGCTGTCGGAATCCACCGGGCTATAAACGGATTTGACGTATCTACAATCGGTACGCGCTGAAAATTGACATCGGTATTGGTAAATTGAGGACAGATATACCTGATATAATCAGGCATTCGTCGAAGTATGGTGTCGGTTACTGCCTCCGGCGAGTAACCACGCACCAACTTGTCTCGGTGAATTTTTTGAATCCATTCAAGATTTGTTACTGGAACCACACCAACCTTCAGATCTGCATACTGGGCTACGTTTGCCTGCTCAGTGTTTATTGCACCGTGCAATCCTTCGTAAAACAATAAATCGGTACCTTCCGGAAAATCTTCCCAATCGGTGAAGTTCCCAGGTTCAACTCCGTATATTTTTGCTTCATCCTCATCATGGGCATAATGCCGTGTTCTACCGGTACCCGTCTCGCCATACTGTTTAAATACACCCTCAAGTTCTGAAAATAGATTTGCCTCCGGACCGAAATGACTGAAATTTCTATCCCCTGTTTTTTCGGCACTATCCATGGCATTTTTCATTTGCTTTCGGTTATAACGATGAAAGGCGTCACCTTCGATATAACAGGCGTACACATTTTCACGCATATAAATATGTTCAAAGGTATCTTTGACTGTCGATGTGCCCGCGCCTGACGAACCTGTTATTGAGATGACTGGATGCTTCCTGGACATACTACTTCTAGCGCCTTAGCAAACTAGGATTTTGAAAAAGAGGAAACCGGGTGTTGGCGGTAAAGTCACCAGAGATATAATCCATAACCTCGGCAACCTTATCTCGCGAACCAAATATCAATGGAATTCGCTCATGAAGCGAGGTCACCTCAATATCCAGGATTATTTGATTCCCGTCCGAAGCCGCCCCACCCGCTTGCTCAACTATAAAAGCAAGGGGTAACGCATCGTAAAGCAATCGAAACCTGCCTTTCTCAAACCCTGTCCTGGAGTCGCCTGGATAAAGAAAAACGCCACCCCAAACAAGAATACGGTATGCCTCCGCCACCAGGGACGCGTTCCAACGCATTCTGTAGTTCACGCCCAGAGGTCCATCTTCTCCAGATATGCAATCGTCAATAAAATATCTAATCGAACTATCCCAGAACCGATAATTCAAAGTGTTTATTGCAAGCTCTCTTTGAGCAGTAGGGATCCTGATATTTTCACTGACCAGCAAGAATTCGGAACCAACATGCTCAAGAGTGAAAGTGTGTGTACCCTTACCACAGGTAAGAACCAGTGAGGTTTGAGGGCCATAAACCAGGAATCCTGCAGCTACCTGTCGTTCACCAATACTCCCTTCGAAAACCCGGCCTGAATCAAATCTAAGTATCGAAAATATAGTCCCTATTGACATATTAGATTCAATATTTGTTGAGCTATCGAGCGGGTTAATCGCAACCGCGAGTGTGCCTTTAGGATTTAGTGGAACAGCCTCTGATTTTTCTGCGGATGCCAGGTAAGCAACGGGCGCATTGTATAATGCTTCCTCAAACACATTGTTAGCCACGATATTTAAAGGCTTTTGAGTATCGCCATCTGGGTTTTGCGCCCCAGCGGCTTCATCATACCTGGCCAAACTATGGCGAGAAATTAATTTAGACAAATTAATCCCTGCTTCCGCAATACTCGTTATGGTAGAACACAGGTCTCTGCTTGAGGTGTCATCGCCCACCCGCGACAGTAAAAATTGATTAAGAGTACTTCTGGCACTCATGCAAACCTCCCCCACTCGGCCTTTATCGATGTAACGAAATACTGTCACACTTGATTTTTAAGTAAAGTTAAAATATCTTAAGACGAATGAAAGAAAAACTTTACCCCTGGGCAAGGCAATTAACACTCAAGCAACTGCGTGGATTTCATGCCGTTGTTGGGGCTGGCAGTATTTCAGGCGCAGCCAGGAAGCTGCATTTGACCCCACCCGCTGTATCGCTGCAAATCCGAGGTCTCGAAAATGCGACAGGAATTCCTCTACTCGAACGTAGCGAAATCGGTTTGGTTCCCACGCTTGGGGGAGCAGCCCTGTACACACTTGCCGTTAACATGCACTCTGTACTTTATGAGTTCGCCGAAACATTGGACGAACTGAAAGGCGTGGATCACGGTATTGTCTCTGTCGGCGTGGTGAGCACGGCACGCTATTTCGCACCAACAGTACTCGCTGAATTCAATAAGCTTTACCCCGAGGTTAAATTGCAATTATCGGTAGGCAACCGTGAAATCATTGTGAATAAACTGGGGAATCTCGAACTGGACATTGCCATTACCGGGCTCCCTCCTGATAATTTTGAGGTTGAAAGCGAGTACATCGGTAAACACCCTCAAATAATCATCGCACCACCCGATCATGAGTATTCGACAAGCACTCAAATCTCACTCGTAAGCTTAAAAGATCAAACTTTTCTGCTACGCGAACCTGGTTCGGGAACACGCTCGGTTGCAGACAAGTTGTTTAAAAACGCCAGATTCATGCCTGCATCTGGAATTGAATTCGGTAGCAACGAAACGATTAAACAGGCTGTTATGGCCGGTATGGGCATTGCGTTAATCTCTGCCCATACGGTTGCAGCCGAATTAAAAGATAAGCGACTAGTCGCACTTGATGTTAAAGGTCTGCCCATCAACCGGAAATGGTTTGTCGTTAAAAACCAGAAAAAACGTTTTTTGCCATCGGCACAAGCGCTGTGGAATTTTATTGCTCGCAGTGGTAAACGTTATTTACCAAAGCCATGATTTTCATAGGAGTGTTAGCGAACTGTTCCAATTTAGCCAGGCAACTGAACTCACCATCGATGTCAATGACCCAAACGCGCATCTGCAACACTGCGAAAGACGCGTGTTCCTAGTCGCTTCTCCAGATCGAGAGCAGGTCATGCCCATTCTTACGTGGATAAGCGTGCGTGGTGCCTGAATGAGTTCCCATCACTACAAAGCCAACGAGATGCTCCTCAGGTTTTAATCGAAACGCCTGCCGCATCGTATTCGATCGAACACGACGACCACTGACAATCTTTCCTTTATAACCAAACGATTCTAAAGCCAGTAGAACGTTTTGCAGCGATGCGCCTACTGAAATCCATTGCTCGTGTGGTGGAACCGCGATATTGAGTTCAGATATGTAAGCGATGATTGCGACCAACATGGCGCCGTTCATTGCTTTTAGCCGAATTTCTTCGAGGTAATCACTCGCTAAACCCTTATTTTCAACTCTAGCGGCTGACTCAAATACGGTTGCCATGGATTCACGCTCATCCTTTGGAATAAGAACAAATCGAACTGGCGCCATCCGCCCATGATCTGGCGCCGCTCCGGCAGTGCCAATAATTTCAATGAGTTCATCCCAACTGGGTGCTGGCTCCTTCAGATGTTTGGGTGAAACAGACCGACGCGTGAGAATTGATTTGATGATTCTATTAATAGTCAAAATATAATCATTAGGCGTTGTAATTGGGCTCTTTGCTGCAGGGCAAGATACCCTACATCTAAAAATTTAAAAACCCAACGCTCATAGAATTTATTCGAAAATTGAATAATCGACCGAGGAGCCGGTATTCATGACCAAGAAACCAGGCGCCTGGTTGGACGCCTGAAATGAGGAGAAAAAAACGACCCTTAACGATCAACCAGTTTGTGGTTCTTCATTGGCATCGAGTTAACTGTTAACCCGGTAGGCTCACCGTTCAAACTCCATATAATTCCTGGTCAATTCAGCCATAGACCGGTAAAAGGGTAGGTCAGCCTGCTCCATGACCACATCACAGAATTGGGGTAGCCAGCATAATAGATGCTTGTCAAGAAACATGCGTTGTATAGACGAGCTATACTCTGCGCTTTTTCGATCCTGTTGAGTCCACTTTTCAGCTTCCCATGCTGTCAGCTTCTGCATAAATTCAAGCTCAACGCTGATGTGATCCGGAATCCCGGTGAACTCAGGTTGATAGTCAAGACCTGCTGTTTCGATAAAGTTTTTCACTTCAACGGTCGTTCTTCCCCATAGGCTACTCGTATCACCATCCATTTCGGCAAAGATAGACTCATGGGCCGATATATGATGGCCAGGACCGATAAACAGTCGAGTAAACTCCAGTCCCAGGGCTTCCGCCGTCGCAGTTTCAGGGCTGCTATAAAATGCTTCTCCCAGCTCCACACCCATGTCTGAGAAGATCCCCGACAAGCGGGGACCCCTCAGTTCCTTGATGAGAGCTTCGGTGGGCTCTTCCCGGAAAACAGTGGCCAATAACCCATAAATGTTACTTCTTAGTTGGGCGTTGTCGGCCGCTTTTTTCCAGTCGGTTTCCACTTCAGATCTCCCGTTAGCTTTCATTTTAGGCTTTGGCAACTCTTACCACCGTATCCATCCATCGTTGCCCACCACTGATCGGATCCGAACTGTTCGGAATGATCGAGTTGGGATGGGTGCCATATTTATCCCACCACTTGTTTTTAGCATCCGGGTCCGTTGAGGCGCCCCCGGCAATGGGAGAACTCTTACCCGATCCGTAGATACCAGAATACTGGCGCCCAAAGTGGTGCGAGATGGCGATGATGCCAGGGATGATGCCTTCGGTTACATGAGCGGTGGTGGTTATCGAACCGAGAGCGCTCGATACCTTGATGCGATCACCATCCTTGATGTTACGCGCGGCAGCGGTCTTGCTGTTGATCCATGCCGGGTTATCGTGCTTGATCTCGGACAGCCACTTGCAGTGGGCTGTACGCGAATGCGTATGTACCGCAACCTTGTAGGTAGTCAGGTGTAACTCATCCTTAGCCATCTTCTGATGCTCGGGTATCGGCGTGTAGGTCGGTAGTGCCGGGAATCCCTTGGACGCGAAGTTGTCGGAGTAAAAGTCGAGCAATCCGGACTTGAGGAACGAAGTGTTCGGCGGATAAGCCTTACGCGCCGTTCCGTTGATATCCTGGGCGACATAGGCATTCTTGGCGCCATCGACTCCCAGATAACCCTTGCTCCTGGCATCAGCCTTGCTGACTCCGGCCTTCTTGTAGTTCCAGTAGACGCCGGTTTCTTTATCGAGGATAACGCCGTCGCCGGAAACATCCGCTTTGGCCTCGTAGAAGCCGAAGTTAGGTTTGGCATTCTTATCGTGCCAGACCCCATATTTCTTCATGTACTCGAAGCCACCTGCTTCCTTGACACCAGGCGTCATATTGCATGACTGGCGGACATAGTCTTCCTTGGTCTTATAGGCCAGTTTAAATCCGAGGCGCTTTGCCAGACCGTAAAAGATTTCACCCTGATCCCTGGATTCACCCAGTGGTTTGATCAAGGGTTGCCGGATGGTGTACTCGCCGACGCCGGTTGGCGACACCATATCATCGGTATCCCAGCGTTCCAGGTAGGTAACATCAGGCAGGATGAGGTCTGCATATTGTGATGTTTCATCATAGACAATATTAGATGAAACGGAGAATGGAATGAGTTTCTCATCTTTTAAAATAGCTTCCGCTTCCTTGTTGTTGCCATTGATAAAGGCCATGTTGTTACAGCTCGACCAGTAGACCTTGGGTCGACCATTTCGGCCGTCCTTGATCATTGGCAGATTTTGCTGGCTTACCTGATGTGTAGGAAACGCGGCTTCACCGGGGAAACCGTGGGTGATGTCGAGACCTTTTTGTATCTTGGCTTTCGGAGAATGGGGCGCTTTCCAGCCGGCACCGACACCCATGACCCGACCGCCCTTTCTATCAAGGTTGTTAGTGATGGCCGACAACAACATCGCCGCACGTTCCTGGTCCGCGCCGTGATAGTGCATGACGGTGCCACGATAGGTAATCAGGCAGGCCGATTTTGCCCTGGCGTAACCACGTGCGATCATCCTGATCTTATCGGCTGGAACATCGCTTTCTTTTTCGGCAAACTCGGGCGTGTACATGGCCACATGTTTCTTGATGGCAGCGATTTTCTCATCGTCCGAGGCGTGATAACTTGGCGTCACACGCATATATTTGAGGTGATCTTTGCGGAACAGCCCTTCATTCATGATAACGTTAATCATGGACAACATCACCAGACCGTCCTTGCCCACCTTAATCGGAACCCACTCGGTTGACTTCGCGGCGGTGTTGGAAAGGCGCACGTCGAAGGTATAAAGTGGAACGCCACGATCCACCATTGCCCGGATTAGACGCTGCGATGTGGGGATGTGATTGGTGTGGGTTTCGAACTGATTTGAGCCGAAATTAACCACGTAATCGGTATTATCGTAGTCCCAGTTATCGTACATCCCACCCCATAAACTTTCCTGCCCGACCCATTTTGGTCCCTCACATACCGATGTGTGCGTACCGATCGTTTTGGAGCCAAAGGCGTCCATAAAATCGTGCATAATCGAGGACTGGCTACCCTTGTGCCGTCCGTACTGGTACATAAACAACTCGGGTGTTCCAGCGTCACGTAGCGGCTTGAGTTTGGATGCCAGGAGGTCCAGGGCATCGTCCCAGGAAATTCTCTTCCATTTATGTTCCCCGCGCTTGCCGACGCGCTGCATCGGGTACAGCAGACGATCCGGGAAGTAAACCTGGTTTACACCGGCCTGCCCCTTGGCGCAGAACTTACCGAGGGTACGGATAGATTTCGGGTGCCCCTCCAGTTTTACCAGGCGTCCGTCTTCGACAAAGCCTATCATCGAGTCACGAGTTACGCACTGCCAACAGGTAGAGGGTATAGCCTTACGTTCCTTCTTCGTGATCGGAGAAAAATCGCGACCACCCTCCTGCATTTTTATTGACCCAGCCAGTGCGTTCTGATTAACACCCACCCCAGCGACTATAGCAGTGCCGCTAGCTGCGGCAAGTTTTACAAAATTACGACGATTCATTTTTTTCATGTCAATTCCTCTCTTTTACATGCTGTCAGGGTTTATATGATTTGATCCACAAAGTGGTCAAGTTTGCCCTTCTTCCGCTTCGTATAGAGGGTCTTCAGTAAATTATCCGGATCGATATAGAACACATGCGGGTTGGTATCCTCTTCTGGAAGTAGCACATTGGTACTTGCGGTACCCGTGGTCAGATTGTGTTCTTTAACAAGCTTCGAGACTTCACTGTTCGGGTCGTTTAGATCTCCGAAAATTCGGGCTCGCCCCTGGCAGGTATTGACACAGGATGGCTCAACACCGTTGTCGATACGATGAACGCACATATCGCATTTATCTACCGCCTGTTCGGCCGGATCAGCCCCCGCTTTAACAAAGGGATCGAACGAACGCACACCATAGGGGCAGGCATCTATACATTTTCCACAGCCGATACACAGGTCTTTGTCGATCAGGATCAAGCCGTCCGGTCGTTTGAAGGTAGCACCGCCACGGTAACGTATGGTCTTACCATCGGCAGTTTTATACTTGAGACGTGCTCCCGGGAATTCAGGGCACTCTTTAACACAGGGAGGAATACCATCCTCTTTGTTGCCTTCGCAGTGATTACACATCAAGGGCAAAAACACCTTCTTGGTGTTCGGGAAAGTCCCCATAGTTACCTCTTGAATAACCGCCCTGAATCGGCCAAGAGACACGTTGTTTTCGGATTTACAGGCCACAGTACAGGCTCTGCAACCGATACATCGCCTGAGGTCCATCACCATCGCCCAGCGAGGTGCTTTCGCTTGCGCCGCCTGAAGATTCGCTCCGGGTGTCGCCAGTGCTGCCGTGCCTACGGCCGCTGTTCCGACGCCTCCCAAAAATTTACGCCGACTGATTTGTGGTTTTTTCTGGTCACTCATTTTTTTCTCTCCTGTTCATCTTCTTTAACCTTTACAGTTGTTGATTGGTTAGATCTGTCTCTTTAGTCAGTTATTCTTGCTGCTTCGAGCAGGTCGATAGTGTCTTCGAACTTGCCGAATGCCCCATCGAGAATAGTGATCGCATACTTCTTGTTATGTACGCCATTACCCACTCGCACAATATCGAGTAGCTCAACGCCCTCTGCGATCATCGCATCTGCCTGGCTTAGTTGCTCCTCATTCAGGCTGTTCTTTAATTCAACCAGGAGCTCACGCACTTCTGCCTCGACTTCTTCTGCGTCTGAAACCTCATCCTCAAGCGTTTTTTTCCACTTACTGAGCATTTTTATGTGCTGCTCTGTATGGCATGCAGCACAGGTATCACCCGATGCGGTGCGCACATCATGCCCCCTGCTCACAGTCTTTTTGAGATGACAACCCATGCAGTTGGTGTTGACTTCATACATCAGGTGGGGGGCACCTGAGATTTCTTCATTAACTGGAATACCTGCGAGCAACAGTTTCTGGTATTTATGCTGATCGACATGGCAGAGCTGGCAATCTTCGCGCACAAAATCGAGATGATCGGTTCGGTTCCGGTGTTCGATTACACTATGACAATCAAAGCAGTCAGCCTTGTCAGGCACATGCTTGTCATGCATGAGATCTCGGTCACCTGCGGTTGCCAGAAGCGTCTGGCTCCGGTTATGGCATGTCAGGCATCCGTTAGAGACAACATTTCCGGTATCAACCTCCCCGCCACCTTTCACCACTTCAAAGTGGCAGCCCTCACAGGCAACCCCTGCTTCCTGCATCGTCTGATGCGTAATTGGGTCCTTGGTTAAGCGCTCATCGCCTGCCTTAAACTGGCTTTGTAACGACTCGGTTGGAATCGTGTGGCAGACATCACAACGGGATAACCCCTGGTTGAAATCTATAGTGGGTCTTTCGGCAAAGGTGATTTTCCTAATATCTCCATCGTTCATTACTGCCTTGTCAAGCGTAGGTTTTTGCAGCTTTAAATGACACAGGAAACAGATGTCTTCAGGCACCTCGAAATGTTTGTCTTCGGTGACCTTGAAATGACAGGTATCACAGGTAATTTGGTATCCGTCCAGGGCTTTATCGCCAAAGTGGACCTCGTGTTTGAAGCGCACCTTTTCTGTGAACTGTATCTCCATCGGCGCCAGCTTGTCGCGGTTGTGGCAGCCGGATCGCAGGCAGGAGCCGTCCTTTATGACCGGTCGAATGGGTAGTGGTGCTTCCGGGTCATAAAGGTAGGCAGCCAGGTGGCGTAGCCCTTCGTATTTGGCTTTGAGTGAATACTTCTCACCCGGCAGAAAGTGGCAGTCTATACAGTCAGCCTGCATTCCATCCGGATTATTGTTTTTGTGGTGAAAATCGGACTTCCAGGCATCGTACTGTTCTGTCATAGTGTGACAGCTGCCACCGCAAAAAGAGGACTGCGCAGTGTAATACTCTACACCCCCCCAGCTTGCTAGCAGAAACAGAACGGCCCCCACGAAAAAGAAAGCGGCCAGCCGCCAGGTAATGATAATATTTAGTTCCTCTCCCAAAATTAATTGCCTTGCTTACTCCTAATTCCGATTAACGGGATTAGTCAAATTATTATTTGCAATAAAGCCACAAACGTCGCAAAGTCGCGATAAATACAAAGCAAAGGTCATGCCACACTCATATATACTTGAAATAACAAAGGATAAAAACGACACGGTGATAGAAATTTCGAATTTGTTACCCGGCGGTAACCTGTATTAAAAACTCGTAACTTTTCTGATTAGTACCCTAAATTCATGCAGTTAGGGTGTTAAGGGCGTAAAATTGGTTACCGATGGGTAACAACACGCCCTGAGGTGGACAGCAACCCAGTATTCAAGTTTTCACCGCAAACTTCAGTAATGGAGAGCCTCGGTCTTTAAGCGCCTGAAGATACTTTGATTCATCGTAAGGTTTACGATCTTTCCAGCATCTAAAAATGATTCTGATCCACTTGAATGCGAGTGAGCGGATAATCGTATTGTGTGGTTTTCCTTTTTGCATTTGTTGTTCGTAATAAGCCCTGGCCCAGAAGGAGTATCGAACGGTTTGCCCCGCCCATTCAACAAAGGTTTGTCGCAAGAATGTTGGACAACTGTATCGCCAGTGAGTCCAGCTCTTTTGGCCGCTTTGCTCGATCACGGGAGCGACACCACTGTATTTCTGTAGCTCGGCAGCGGCTTGATAACGCTCACGATCGCTACCAAAAGCGACCAGTAGTCGCGGTGCGAACTGGGGTCCTGCGCCAGGCAGAGAATCGAACAGGGATCGATCTCGCATCGGTTTATATAGACGACTGATTTCAGCATCGAGTCGTTTAATACCATCGAGCAAGTGCTTGAGTTGCGGCATGAGGACTTCGATGAGGATACGATTAGGCTTAATGATACCCTCATCATCGGTCAGAGTGATCGCCGATTTAATCGCGTCGATACGGAGCTGATTGACCTGGAGATAGCGTGCGTTATGGGCATTGAAGAACGCCATCAAGGTTTTCTTTCGCGCCCGTTTGACTAGTACCAGTGATGGCCATTTAATGATGAAGTCACAAAAAACGTGCGTGTCTTTTTCGTTAAACCAATCAAGTACTTGTGGATAGTAGTTCTTCAAAGTCGCGGTAATACAGTTGGTCAGATCGACGCGATCCTGTACCAGTTTACGCCGATATTCCAGTAGTTGTGCCAATGCACGAACATCCGCTGACTCGGGCTGGATGGGTTTGAGCTTATCCATGTGTTTTTCCAGTATCTCGGTTTGCAGGTAAGCATCGCCGGGATCATCCTTTGCGCCACTTAAGGAGAAGGCTTTGCGATACCTCGCCACGGTTGCAGGATTAATCGGAAAGATGATGAGGTTGTTATATCGACTCAAGGCATAGATCAACGGCCCTTTTTTTAGTTCACACGCCACAGCAACGACCTGGCCTGGATAACGATTCTCCAATGCCGTGGCCCAGGCGTGCAGATCAGCTGGTTGACTGGAGATCACTGACCATTGGTAGTCTTTGGTTCCGATAGCTAATTCACAGATATCGTGTTTCTTATCTGCCCAGTCAATCCCGACAATGGCAGCAAAGTCATCGATAGAAAAATCTTTCATCTGAGTGCTCCTGGCGTTACAGTTTGTATTGGAATGTGCTTGAACTCGTTTCTCGCAGGTCTTATAGAAAGTCGGTATGACGACAATCCCTGAGTATGCGTTTTGAAACGGTTCACTTCTGCTGACTCGAACGTCTTGTTAAAAACATTTGGGATGTCTTTGCGCTCAAATATTCGTAGTCAGCAGAAGCATGTTCCACCGAAACAGCAATAAAGGAAAATGATCAATTGATGGAACGGTCCAACTATAAGCGGTCAAATGGGGAAAATATTAAGTGCGAAGAACACTTCACTTTTCCCCAGAAAGGAGTTAAAAATGATCTTGTCGGGCATAGCCAGGCAGTATCCCTGTGAAGTACATTAATGAGGAACAACAGTGCGATTGATTTGTCTTTTCTTGATATTCTGGATTACTCCAGGTTTTGCGGTCAGCGCAGAGCCGCCTATCCGCTTTGGCTTAACCGCGGTGATACTGACTGACAACATCAGGTTTCTCGATAAATGGAGTCAATACCTGGAAGTTAAAATGGGTCGCAAGGTCGAATTTGTGCTCAGAAGGTCCTATCAAGAGGTAATGGATCTATTGGTCTCGGGCGCCATCGATTTTGCGTGGATCTGCGGTTATCCCTACGTGCAAACAAGAAAACCGGAATCTCTTAAGCTCATGACAGTGCCTGTTTACCGCGGGGCGCCACTTTACTTCTCTTATATCATTGTCCCTCATAATAGCCCCTACAAACGATTTAGCGATCTGAAAGGAAAGATTTTTGCCTTCTCTGATCCTGACTCGAATTCCGGCTTCCTCTATCCACAATCCTTGTTGGCGAAGCAGGGTGCTAAACCCGAGACCTTTTTCCGTCAAACATTTTTCACCTTCAATCATGCGGAGACGGTACAGGCTGTTTCCGAGCAGGTTGCAGATGGCGGCGCGGTAGACTCATATATATGGGAATCCCTCGCCGCTATCAAACCGGAGGTCACCGAAAAGACTCGGATAATAAAAAAATCTCCCAGTTTTGGCTTCCCGCCTATTGTTTCAGGTTTAAGGGTAGACGCTGACACGGTCAAGTTGATGAAAAGTACACTCGAGAATATGAACCAGGATGAAAACGGCAAAGCACTCCTTGCAAAACTCAAGCTGGATGGCTTTGGTGATTATCCGGATTCGCTATTCGACGGAATCCGCGCTAACTTAAAAGCTATCCAAAGGATTACGCCGGATGTACTCGCTGTTACCAATTGACTAATTGCAGAGTAAAAATGCCGATACTTAGCCCAAGATCCTGGCCAGTGGCGATAAAGCTATCGCTCACAATCACGGTCTTTGTGGCTTCGGTTGGATTCATGATCGGTGCGGTGATGGTGGTACAGGACTCGACCCGCTTTCACGATGCATTGGGTGAAAAGGCTCTTCTATTGTCTGAATCCGTTGCCATCACCGCCCCCAGGGCAATGCTGCGCAAGGATTACTGGTCTCTCTATCAAAGCCTGAAGAATATAGCCGCCAGAAGAACAGGAACAGGCGGATCTCATGAAATCATCACGGCGATGATACTTGATGCGGAGGGTCTCATTCAGGCGCACCTTCAACCCGCTGGAAATCCATTAGGTCTTATTTTTTCACCCACAGGCAAGCTTGAACAAGAACTCTTAAGGCTCGCCATGAGCGCAAGAAAGCCCATCGTGTTAAGCAGGGGTGGTTTTTCGGAAACAGGCTTCGTGGAGGGTGTTGTCCCACTCTTCTCCGATCAAAAGTATATGGGTGTGGCCCGAGTCCGGTTATCGGTAGTCCTATTATATCAAAAGGCTAAAAACTCGGCGCTCATCGTTCTTCTCCTGGTATTCTTTTTCGTCATTATCGGTAGTGCTCTGGGCACCATCGTTTCCAGGCGTATAGTCAAACCTCTCACAGCAATCACCCAGGGACTGGAAGCGGTCGGTCGAGGTGAAATGACCGATTTTGCTCCGGTACCAGTAGGGGACAGGGATGAAATCGGTCGTCTCAGCTTCACCTTCAATCAGATTATGTCGGAATTGGCGGAAAAAAAGATGCTTGAAGAGGAAATCGCGATGAGCGAAAAACTGGTTGCTCTCGGTCGCATCACGGCAGGTGTTGCGCACGAGGTTAACAACCCCCTTGCCGGGCTTCTGAACTGCATCGACACCTTGCAAAAGCATCCTAACGATCAAAAGCTGATTGATCGTTACTTACCGGTTATCGATCAAGGTCTGCACAGAATCAAGGACATCGTTCATGCCCTGCTTGTTGGGCTTAAGATTGAAGAGAGCGATGAAAACGTAAGTATCGAACACATCGATAAACTACAGGATCTCATAACGGCGGAAATTGGGGACAGGGATATAGAAGTCATCTGGAACAACCGTGCTGATAAAGGTCTGAATATCCCCGGCAAACTTGAACAGATCGTGTTTAATCTTCTGAAAAATGCGCTGGAGATACTTCCTGATAGCGGCAGGATTATTTTCAACATGTATCAAAAAGGGGAATTCCTGGTCATCGAAGTCAGCGATAGCGGTCCTGGGATTCCCTCGAGTATCAGAAATCAACTGTTCGACCCTTTTTTCACCACCAAACCCAATGGTACCGGATTAGGACTCTGGGTGGTGTATCGCCTGGTCCAGAGTATGCGGGGAATCATTGAAATAGAGAGCGAGAAGGATCAAGGCTCCACGTTCCACGTTTCTGTACCAGTGATAAGAGCAAAGGTGGCCTGATGCAGGACAAGATGCAGCAAGGGTTAGATGATGACGATTTCAGTGACTACTGTGTGCTCCTTGTTGAAGATGATGAAATCATGCGTATGTCACTCGAAGACAGGCTGCACCTCGAGGGGATCACCGTGCGAGCCGTGTGTGACACGGCCAGTGCCAAAAAGGAGCTTAAAAAAGGAGATATCGACCTTGTGGTTAGCGATATTCGCCTGCCGGATGGCACAGGTATTGAACTGTTTTCCGATATTTCAAACTACTTCCCCGGCATCCCGGTGATCCTCATGACAGCCTACGGTGATGTATCAGATGCGGTTAAGCTGGTTAAAGCCGGCGCTCTCGATTATCTGACCAAACCTTTTGATATCAGCGACTTCATTAAGAAAGTGGAACAACATCTATCCCGTATTGCCGATACTCATCTGACATTGGGCACGGGCGATGACAACCGATTCAAACCAGGTAGCGGGCGCCTCGGTAAGAGTTCTGCAATGCGTAAGCTTGAGCGGCTGGTGGCTCGTCTTGGCAAGAGTGACAGTTCGGTATTAATCACTGGTGAATCCGGCGTTGGTAAAGAAGTAGTCGCGATACTGCTCCACAACAACAGTCTCCGCGCCAACAAACCTATGATCAAGGTCAACTGTGCTGCCCTGTCACCGAGCTTGATTGAGAGTGAGCTCTTTGGTCACGAAAAAGGTGCTTTCACTGGTGCAATACAGCAACGCATAGGAAGATTTGAACAGGCCCAGGGGGGGACTATCTTTCTGGATGAAATCGCCGAAGTATCACCCGATATACAGGTCAAACTGCTTCGTGTGCTACAGGAGCGTGAGATCGAACGTGTCGGTGGCGTGGAGCCGATCGCTCTCGATGTCAGGGTTATCGCCGCGACCCAGGTGAATCTCGAAGAGTCTATCGAGAAGCATGAATTTCGATCGGATCTCTATTGGCGGCTCAATGTAATTCATGTGGATATTCCGCCCTTGCGCAAGCGCCCGGAAGACATTATCTATCTTGCCAGATTGTTTGTAAGTGAACTGGCGACCAAAACCGGAAGTAATATTAAAGGGCTGTCAAAACAAGCCGAGTTACAGCTTCAATCCATGTCATTTCCTGGAAACGTCCGCGAACTGAAGAATATTATTGAAAGAGCAGTCGCCTTGTGTGATGCCCCCTGGATCGGCTCCAGTGATCTGCTCGCCCAGAATGACCTGTTGACCCATGACAGTAACCATCCCGATATTAATACCACGACACTGAAGCAAACGATTGAGGAAGCAGAGCGTCAGGCTATTATCAGCGCATTAGCCGAAAATTGTGGGAAAATAGCCCTGGTAGCGAATCATCTCGGTATCTCTCGTAAAAATCTTTGGGAGAAGATGAAGCGTTACGGAATCGAGAAGTAAGACTTGTAATGACCCGGCTCACTAGCGAACAGATACTGGGTCGCCTGATTGGATTCGAGACGACGAGTACCACCTCCAATCTCGAGCTGATCGATTTTATGCGCAATTATCTCGACGATTTTTCGGTCGTGTCCCAACTCGTTCATAGTGACGATCAGACCTGCGCCAACCTGTATGCGACTATCGGCCCTGACGATATCGGTGGTGTCATGTTATCCGGGCACACCGACGTGGTACCAACCGCCGGACAGAACTGGAATAGCGATCCCTATCAAATGAAATCCGATGATCGGGCATTTTTCGGACGCGGCGCCTGCGATATGAAAGGGTTTATCGCCAGTGCGCTCGCTGGTGTGCCGCAAATGGTGGCCCAGTCTTTGATGACGCCCATACACCTGGCCTTTTCCTACGACGAAGAAATCGGCTGCGTCGGGGTTAAGAAGCTGATCAACGCGATGAGGGATTTTGAAGTAAAACCGCGAATCGGCCTCATTGGTGAACCCACCGATATGAAAATGGTGCCTGGCCACAAGGGCAAGGCTGCCTTTCGGGTCGATGTGACAGGTTCCTCCTGTCATTCGGCTTACATTTCCAGCGGAGTCAACGCGGTCGAATACGCGGCCGAGCTGATTTCGTTCATCCGTAACATGAACCACGAAGTCCAGCAACGCCAGCAGCTCGACGATGGCTACTCGGTTCCACATTCCACCTTCCATGTCGGCAATATCAGTGGTGGCACGGCGCTTAACATAGTGCCCAAACAGTGTCAGTTTGAATTTGAGGTACGAAACCTGCCGCAGGATCGACTCGATGACCTGGTGCACGAAATACAACGCTACTCGATGGATAAATTGTTGCCGGACATGCAAGCCCGATTCGAACAAAGCGACATCCAGTTTACCCTTATCTCGCACTACCCTGGCCTGCTCACCGAACTCGATTCGACCGTGATCGAATACACGCGATCGATCAACCCGGTAAATGAAATCGGCGACAAGGTCAGCTTTGGTACCGAAGCCGGATTATTCGATCAGCAGCTCGGCATCAATAGTGTGGTCTGCGGTCCGGGCAGTATCGACCAGGCCCACAAACCGGATGAATTTGTCACTCGCGAACAGATGCAATACTGTGACCGTCTGATAACTAATTTGATCGATCGATGCAAGACAGTATTCCCAAACTGACCCTCGGCTGGCGCGAGTGGGTGGCTTTACCCGATCTGGGGTTGCCCGCGATCAAGGCGAAAGTAGACTCTGGCGCAAAAACCTCGGTTTTACACGCGTATCACACCGAGCAATATCAAGTTGATGGTGTCGATATAGTGATGTTTCTGATCCACCCGATACAGAAAAATTACGACTTTCACGTCGAATGTCACGCGCCGATCATCGATCATCGCGAAGTCAGCGATTCGGGTGGTCATAAGGAAATGCGCTTCATAATCGAGAGCAATATCCTCATTGGCAATGCCAGTTGGCCGATTGAATTAAGCCTGACAAATCGTGATACTATGCGATTTCGAATGCTGCTCGGGCGCCGTGCGATGGAAAACAGGGTCATCATCGAACCTGCTGTATCTTATCTGAATGGCAAATTATATCCTCGCAAGCTATACCAACTCTAAGCGGAGTCGCAGGCATGAAATTAGCGTTGTTATCGAGAAACCGAAAACTGTATTCTTCCCGGCGCATTATCGAAGCGGCGGAGGAAAGAGGTCACGAAATCCAGGTCATCGACGTATTGCGCGCCTATATGAATATTGCATCCCACAAACCCTCGGTACATTACAAGGGGCAGGTACTGGAAGACTTCGATGCGGTGATTCCACGCATCGGAGCCTCCGTGACCCATTACGGCACCGCGGTATTGCGTCAGTTCGAAATGATGGGTGTATCGCCGTTAAATGAATCGGTCGCGATAACGCGCTCACGCGACAAGTTACGATCGCTGCAGTTATTATCGCGCAAGGGTATCGGTATGCCACTGACGGGCTACGCCAGCAAGCCGGACGATATCAAGGATGTGATCAAAATGGTCGGCGGTGCGCCACTGGTGGTCAAGCTGTTGCAGGGAACCCAGGGTATCGGTGTGGTACTGGCCGAAACCCAGAAAGCTGCCGAGAGTGTTATCGAAGGATTTATGGGTGTGAAAGCCGATATCCTGATCCAGGAATTCATCAAGGAAGCCGGTGGTTCCGACATCCGCTGTTTCGTTATCGACGGTAAGGTTGTGGCGGCGATGAAACGCCAGGCGCAGAAAGGCGAGTTTCGTTCCAACCTTCATCGTGGGGGCACTTCGAGCCTGATCAAAATCACCCCGGAAGAACGCTCGACTGCTGTTCGCGCTGCCAGAATTATTGGGCTAAACGTAGCCGGTGTCGACCTGTTGCGCTCTAACCACGGGCCGGTGGTGATCGAAGTGAATTCGAGCCCCGGGCTGGAAGGGATCGAAGCTGCGACGGGCAAGGACATTGCCGGGATGATGATCAGCTATATCGAGAAAAGCTGTAAACCGGGTAAAACCAAAACGCGCGGTAAAGGCTAAGTGTCTCATCGCCAGATACGAACTGAGATATCGATAGCCGGAATTAGTATCAAACCTGGTACGCGCCAGTCGATCGACATTCCACTCCCCAGTTACTACACCCGTAGTAGCGCGTGCATGCCCATCCACGTAGTTCATGGGCGTAATCCCGGCCCCTGTTTGCTGGTCTGCGCCGCGATACATGGAGATGAAATCAACGGGGTCGAAATCGTGCGCCGGATCCTGCTACACAAGTCGATCGACCGCATTAAAGGAACCCTGATCGCGATCCCGATCGTCAATGTCTTTGGGTTTGTCTCCAAGTCGCGCTACCTGCCCGACCGCCGGGATTTGAACCGATCGTTTCCGGGCTCGGAAACCGGTTCGATGGCTGCTCGCCTCGCAAACGTGCTTATGTCCGAAGTGATACCGCATTGCACGCATGTCGTCGATTTGCATACCGGCGCCATCAATCGCGAAAACCTGCCGCAAATCCGGGCCAAGGTAATCGATGAACCCGAAACCGAAGCCATGGCGCGCGCATTCGGTGTGCCGGTAATATTGAATTCGGAGTTGCTCGACGGTTCGTTTCGCATGGCCGCCCGGGCGCACGATATCCCGGTAATATTATACGAAGCCGGCGAAGCCCTGCGCTTCGATGAAGTGGCTATTCGCGCCGGGGTAAAAGGCGTGCTCGGCGTGATGTCGCACCTGGGAATGCGCAGGAAAAGCCGCGCCCACAGCCATACAAACTGCCTGATCGCCAACACCAGCCATTGGGTGCGCGCACACCAGAGCGGTATCCTGCGCTCGTTAGTCGCAAACGGTGCAAAGGTAGAAATCGACGAAGTGCTCGCGTATATCAATGATCCGTTGGGTGAAAAAAGCGAACCTCTGTTAAGCCCAATCGCTGGAATTGTAATCGGAAAAACCAATCTACCGCTGGTGTTTGAAGGCGAAGCGGTATTCCATATTGCGAAGTACGAAGAATTTACCGACGAGGTCTCTAGTCATATCGAAGCCTACCAGGATGAACTCGACCCGCTGAGCGGCGATAGTGAAAGCGGAGAACCGCCGCTGGTGTAGAGATCCCCATGCAAGACCGTATTTCAGCCGCTTTCAGACGGCAGAGCCACCGGTATACGCTCTACAGCCTCTTCCTTGATAGGCCAATGCACCACGGCAGCAAAAATACCGAGCGCTACCCCTATCCACCAGACTACATCATAAGAGCCGGTCCGATCGTAAAGCACACCACCGAGCCACACACCCAGAAAAGAACCGAGCTGGTGCGAAAAGAATACAATCCCACCCAGCATGCCCAGATAACGCGTACCGAACATGACAGCCACGAGCCCATTGGTTGGCGCCACGGTAGACAACCAGAGGATACCGATCACCACCGAAAACACCACGATCGTAGTCGGCGTGGCCGGGGTTAATAAAAAGACCGTTATTGCGATGGTGCGGCCAATATAAATCAACGCGAGGAATTTCGGTTTGGAATAGTGCTGCCCGATGATACCGGAGGCAAGCGAGCCGATGATATTGAAAAACCCGATCAGGCTGATCGCAATCACCGCCCACCGCACCTCTAGTCCCAGGTCACTGATATAGGCGGGAAAATGCGCGGTAATAAAGGCGACCTGGAATCCGCAAACGAAAAATCCCGAGGTCAACAACCAATACCCCTTATGCGCAAACGCTTCTCTCAAAGCCTCGGCAAACGACTGCTCGAGTTCTGCGCTGGCAATTTTAGAACTGGCCGTATTACCGCGCAAGGCAATCGCGAGCACCGGTATGATCAACATGATCGAGCTGAGCACCAGCAGGCTATCTGACCAACCCAAAGAGTCGATCAAGCCTTTAGATATCGGGGCATATAAAAACATGCCTGCCGACCCCGCCGCGGTACCCAGACCAAATACAAACGAACGTTTCTCAGCACTGACCAGGCGAGCCAGTGCGGCCAAAATGACGCCGAAGGAACAGGCGGCAACACCCAGTCCCACCAGGACTCCTCCACCAACATACAACCACAGGGGGGTAGCGGCGAATGCCATAGTCACCAGGCCAGAAATGTACAGCACAGCACCGACCGTGAGCACACGCCAGGTCCCATAACGGTCGGCAATGGCGCCAAAAAAAGGTTGCCCTAGACCCCAACACAGATTTTGCAGGGCCATCGCAAACGCGAATGTTGTCCTATCCCAACCCGTATCCTGTAACATCGGCAACTGGAAAAAACCCATCGCCGATCGCGGACCAAATGCGATCAACGAAATGATACAGGCGCAAGTTATGGCGACTACCGGGATACTGGGGATCGAATTTCGTTTTTTGACTTCGGCGACAATCATAAAATAATCCTGCCATAAAACTCCGGCATCGGCTACAGTCAATTTCTTAAACCATTGATTATTCGACCTGATGACTTTTAACTAAGCAATGAAATTATGAAAATAAAAATACTCTCGACCGGCGGCACCTTTGACAAAATCTACTACGACGCAAAGAGCGATTTCCACATCGGTGACCCGATGGCGACTCCCATTCTTGAAGAAGCCAATGTCACTTTTGACTACGCGGTGGACTCGATTCTGCAAAAAGACAGTCTCGATATTAACGACGAAGATCGCGATCTTATCCGCCAAAAGGTACAAGGTGACGGCTGCGATAAAATCGTCGTAATCCATGGTACCGACACCTTGTTGAACACCGCGATGCACCTGCTCGATATTCGAGGTAAGACCATCGTCATCACCGGTGCGATGCAACCAGCCCGAATGCGCTACAGCGATGCTGCTTATAACCTGGGGGTCGCGACCAGTGCCGTTCAAGTATTAAAACCCGGGGTTTACGTGGCCATGAACGGACAGATATTCGACCCGAGAACCACCCGGAAAAACCTCGAACAAAGCCGCTTCGAATCAACCCTTTAAAAAATGGCTCTTCATCCGATGGTGCCACCATCAGGGGAAGAGGCATAAAAATAAATCTCCTCAAGGCCAATATCCCCGAGTCGTACTTGACGCCTTAACGATTAACCATTACAACATCAGCTTGCTTCTTCGAATTAGCAGTAATCCCTTACTATGACCATCCGCTCGATCACCAAAATTCTTTTGCCTATCCTCGTTATTGCGATTGCGGTCGGCGTGTTTCAGCACTTGAAGGCCAGCAAACCAGAAAGGGAAAAGCCTGAGCTGAAGGAAAAGGTCTGGCAGGTCGAGGTCATACCGGCACTAGTGCAAAGCCTCAGACCGAGCCTGACACTTTATGGCCTGGTCGAATCACCTGAACTGCTGCAGGCTGCCGCTCCCGGTGCAGGCATCATTAGCAAGGTGCTGGTACAAAATGGAACCCGGGTAAAAACCGGTCAGTTTCTGATAAAAATGGATCGACGTGATTTTGAGTATGAACTGGTACAGGCCCAATCCGACCTGCGGGATATTGATAACCAGATCAGCGAATTGCAGATACGTTACCGTTCCAACCAGCTGGCACTCGAAACCGAACGTGAGCTGTTGCAACTGGCAGAGCAGGAAGTGCAGCGCATGCAAAAGCTGCAAAAGCAAAAACTCGGATCCGATTCGGCCCTGAATCAAGCGCGCAGCACGCTGGGTCGCGAACGATTATCGGTAATATCTCGCGAGCTCGAAGTCGAGAGTTTTCCTGTACAAATGGGAAAACTGGAGGCCATGCGGGATCTCAACCGATCGAAGCTCAGGAATGCCAATCTTATGATCGAGCGTAGCGAAGTGATCGCTCCTTTCGATGGCGTGATTAACGCCGTGGCGGTTTCGGTCGGCGACCGCGTGGACATGGGGCAGACTCTGGTATCTTTGTATCCGACCGACAGCCTCGAAGTTCGTGCCCACATACCAGCGCGTTATGTGGCTCAGGTTCAACAGGCGCTCGCCGACGGGGAAGCGCAGCGAGCTAGCCTGATGACCTCCGAAGGCAGTCTGTGGTTAACGCTAAGGCGCCTGGCTGGAGACGCGGCACCGTCCGGAGTCGACGCCTATTTCCACGCTGGCGAGGCAAGTCAGGATCTTCGCCCTGGCGCCTTGCTGAAGCTCAATTTCACGCTAGCGAGGCAGGATGGTGTAATCGCGGTTCCTTATCAGGCCATCTATGGAAATTCCAGACTTTATCTACTCAGTGATAATCGCCTGCAAGGAATAGACGTGGAAACTGAGGGTCAATTTCGCAATAAAGCCGGCGATACCTTCATGCTGGTGCGAAGCGACCAGATCGATCAGGGCGATATTATCGTTGTCACTCACCTGCCCAACGCGGTCAGTGGTCTGAAGGTCAGGAGTTCAGGTGATGCAGCATCGCAATGATCTACTAGGCCTGCTTGCAAACCATCGTGTCGCGCCCAATTTACTCATGGTCATGATGCTATTGGCCGGCGCGATTGCACTAAAAAACCTCAACATACAGTTCTTTCCCAATTTCGAACTGGGTACGATCTCGGTCTCGACTATCTGGAGTGGTGCGAGCGCCGAGGATATCCAAACCGGCATCACTGTCCCGCTGGAGCAACGCCTGCGTAACGTCGATGAACTCAAGGAAATGTCATCAACCTCTGCCCCGGGGGCATCCGGTATTACGCTCGAATTTCACGAGGGCGCAAATATGATCCTTGCGCTGGACAATGTTAAAAAACAGGTCGATGATTTTACCAGTCTACCCGACGATGCCGAAAAGCCAAAAGTTACTCTGGCCGTGCGATACGAATCGGTCGCCAGATTACTCATCAGCGGCCCTGACAAGCTCGACGAGTTACGCAAGATCGCTCGCCAGTTCGAAAGCGAATTGCTTGCCCGGGGGATAGACAAGATAGAAATCCAGGGATTGCCTCAGGACACCATACAGATTTCAGTTTCGGCGGAGCAAATGCAACGACTGGGCCTCGGGCTGGACGAGCTCGCACAACGTATCAATAACGCGAGCCAGGATTTACCCGCGGGCCTGATTGGTGAAAATGACGGAACCCGGGAAATTCGCAGCAAAAATCAACGCAGAACGCCGCTCGAGTTCGCGAGTTTAAGCGTGGTAAGCGAGCAGGATAAACGGATCAACCTGGGCGATATCGCGAATATCGAACGCCGGATTAAATCCGCATCCCCATTTATTACGGTCGGAGATAAAACCGCCGTGGTCATGGTGTTACGTCGAAACGAAAACGGTGACTCGCTCGAATCGGCGCAAATACTTCGAGAGTGGCTCGACGAGACCAGGCCAACCCTGCCACCAACCATTCAGATACAACTATTCAACGATCGCTGGGAATTAATCAAGGACCGGATCCTGCTGTTGCTTAAAAATGGTGCGGGCGGACTGGTGCTGGTATTACTCATTCTTTATTTATTTCTGTCGACACGCGTGGCTTTCTGGGTCGCGGTCGGCATTCCCGTATCCTTTATGGCGACGCTCGCAGTGCTATATCTGGTGGGGGGAAGTATCAACATGATTAGCCTGTTCGCGTTGATCATGGCGCTGGGCATTATTGTCGACGATGCGATCGTGGTGGGTGAAGATGCACAGGCGCACTACGACATGGGCGAAGACCCTTTGAAAGCGTCCGAAGGCGGTGCACGTCGAATGCTGCCACCGGTACTGGCCTCCTCGTTGACTACGATTGCGGCTTTTCTGCCGTTGATGTTCATCGGGGGGCACATAGGTAATATCATGCTGGCGATTCCGGTGGTCATCATATGCGTCATTATCGCCTCGTTAATCGAAAGTTTCCTGATTCTACCCGGTCATTTACGCCACGCCTTTGTTCACGCACACGGTAAACCGCCATCGCGCGTCAGAAACTATCTCAACCAGGGGTTCGAAAGCTTTAGGGATCGCCTGTTTAGACCATTAGTCCGCATTGCGATCGAGTTTCGCTGGACCACGATCGCGTGCGCAATTGGTTTCCTGATTTTTGCCGCCGGCCTGGTTGTTGGCGGCAAAACCGGCTGGCAATTTTTCCCATCGCCGGAATCGACAACCGTATATGCTAACGTACGATTTGTGGCCGGAACTTCGGGAGAAATCGTCGACGAATTTTTGCTGCAACTCGAGTCAGAATTACACAACACGATGAAATCTTATGATGAAGAAGTCGTATCCACTTACTATACGACTCATTCTTCTTCGTCGGGCCGGGGGCGCGCGGTTACCGGCGAACGCACAGGATCAATCTATGTCGAACTGGTCAGCTCGGAAAAACGCAACACCAAAAACCGGGATTTTATCCAGAACTGGCGTGCACGTATCGAGCAGCCCGCGGGTATCGAGAGTTTCAAGATATCGTCTCGCCGCGTGGGTCCTTCGAGGCGCGACCTGAATATTCGCCTCACAGGCTCTTCCCCGCATTTACTCAAAAACGCTGCTCTGGATCTCGCCGAAGCGCTGAATAGTGTGCCGGGCATTAGTGCTGTGGACGACGATCTACCCTACGGACGCGAGCAGTTAATTTACTCGTTAACACCCGCCGGAGAAGCACTGGGGCTGTCTATTAGCGATGTTGGCCGGCAGCTTCGCGCCGCCTACGATGGCATCGTATTACAGCGCTTTCAACAGGGAGCCGATGAAGTAGAAGTGCGTTTGCAACTACCCGAGCACGAGCAACGCAGCTTAACCAGTCTTTTTCAACTACCAATCAAACTGCCGAACGGAGACTTCGTACCGCTCGAAAGCATCGTCAACTGGGATTCGAACCAGGGTTATGAGGTGCTGCGCCGCTTTAATGGACGCCTGTCGGTCGACGTAACCGCCGATGTCAATCCTGCACTCAATAATACTGCCGAAATTGTAAAGGATCTGCAAATATCCACCTTGCCGCAACTGTCGAGCCGTTATGGCATCCAGTACAGTATCGAGGGGCGCTCGGCGAGCCAGCGCGAAACCTTCGCCGAGATGAGAACGGGCGCGCTGATCGCATTGCTACTGATGTACCTGGTGCTGGCCTGGGTATTTTCCTCTTATGGCTGGCCCTTGCTGGTGCTGTTAAGTATTCCGTTGGGAATCACCGGCGCGGTGCTCGGTCACTGGGCGATGGATATGAATATGACTATCCTGTCTCTATTTGGCTTTTTCGGCCTTTCCGGCATCGTGGTTAATGACTCGATCATCCTGGTCATTTTTTACCGCCAAATTCGGGCCGCGGGCATGCCGATTTATCAGGCTTTGGAAGAGGCCGCGAGCCAGCGCTTGCGCGCCGTGTTATTAACCTCGCTCACCACTATCGCAGGCCTGACACCCTTACTATTCGAAACCTCGCGTCAGGCCCAGTTTCTGATCCCGATGGCGGTATCAATCGCCTTTGGACTCGCGTTTGCTACGGTGTTAATACTGCTCGTACTCCCCGCCATGCTATCGATTTACGAAGATGTGAGTGAGTGGTTTAGCGGTGATATTGGAAAAATCAATGGGGTCAGTATCGATTGATTTCCCGGTGGTTGCGCTGGTTCGGACTTAGTGTTCCTCGAAAAATACTCCTGCAGTCCAGTAGTCCAGTAGGTTGGGGTGAGGGACGAACCCCAACATAGATTTGGATTAGTCCAGTAGGTTGCCGAGAGGGACGAACCCTAACCTATTGATTTGGATTAGTCATGTTGGGCTTCGCAAGCTCAGCCCAACCTACGGGTTGACATTCATGCCAAAACCATTTTCACAATAGATTCCGGCTCTGACGGCCGGACTGACCTTAGGTCTTAACTATCGGTACCACCCACCGTAATCTGATCGATTTTGAGCGTTGGCTGCCCGACACCGACTGGTATCGACTGGCCTTCCTTGCCACAAACCCCTACCCCCTGATCAAGCTCCAGATCAGTGCCTACCATGGAAACCTGACCCATCACTTCCGGACCGGAGCCGATCAGCGAGGCACCCTTGACCGGTGCGCCGATTTTACCCTTGTCGATCAGGTAAGCCTCGGAGAGGGAAAATACAAATCGGCCCGAGGTGATATCCACCTGGCCGCCGCCGAAGTTGACCGCGTACAGGCCCTTATCGACCGAGCGAATGATTTCTTCCGGGTCACTTTCGCCCGCGAGCATATAAGTATTGGTCATGCGTGGCATGGGCAAGTGTGCGAACGATTCGCGCCGACCATTCGAAGTGGAGCGAGTACCCGTCAATCGAGCATTCATCTTGTCCTGCATATAACCCTTGAGTACACCCTTTTCGATCAGTGTGGTGCACTCGGCTGGCACCCCCTCATCGTCGATGCTGAGCGACCCCCGGCGATTCTCAAGCGTGCCATCATCTACTATGGTACACACCGATGAGGCGACCTTCTGGCCGATTTTATTACTGAATGCCGAAGTTCCCTTGCGGTTAAAATCGCCTTCGAGTCCGTGCCCGACCGCTTCGTGTAGCAGTATGCCAGGCCAGCCAGGCCCGAGCACTACCGGCATACTACCGGCCGGTGTCGCAATGGATTCAAGATTAGTGGCGGCCTGACGCACCGCATCGCGCGCCAGTTCATAAGAACGGTCGGTATCAAAAAATACATCGTAGCCGTGGCGTCCGCCACCTCCGGCGGAACCCTGCTCGCGGCGGCCTTTGTGGTGCATTAAAACCGTCACATTGAGTCGCACCATCGGCCGAATATCGCTTGCCAGGGTGTTGTCGGTGGCCGCGATCAGGATATGATCGATCCCACCAGAGAGCAAGATAATCACCTGCTCGATACGTTCGTCGAGTGAGCGTGTATAGACGTCCAGTTTTTTCAACAGTTCAACCTTGTCATCGGCGCTGCGTCCGTCGACAGGATTTTTGTGCGTATACAGAGCATTGAAGGTCTGCGCGTTAAGTGTAATCTGGGTCGAAGTCTGTTGCCCCAGACTTGCGATCACGCGAGCATTTTTCACTGCCTGGGTGATTGCGTTCTGCTGTAAATCATCGCAATAGGCGAAACCGGTTTTTTCACCCGATACCGCACGAATGCCGACGCCTTTCTCCATGCTGAAAGATCCTTCACGAATAATGCCATCATCCATCACCCAGGATTCGTGCTGGCTGGTTTGAAAATACAAATCCCCCGCATCGATATGCTTTCCATGCAACTGGTCGAGAAATTTGTCAAGATGACCGATACTCAGGCCTGTTGGTTCTAGTATCTGGTTACTGACCTGTTCCTCTGTTGTCAACATGGGCACAACTTGATTCATTGCCTGATATCCTCGCGATTACCAACAATCAGTTTAATTTCGTCAGGCGCCTGACTACCAGACACCAGCATTATGTAATCGGAAGGTACGCCTAGCGAAACTATCCAGTCGCGTAATTCAGCAGCCCATATTTCGCCGCTGTCCTCGCCTGGATAACGTATCAAAATCAGCGTATCCGATCCCTTTTCCCAATAAGACATGGCCGCGCGAAGCACACCGAATTCTGCAATCACCTCTCCGCTACGGGGTCTGGCCCAGTCATCTGCGTTTAGGGTGAATATGCGCAAGCTGTTGGCTTTAACCGGTTGTACTATAGCCAATAGCACCGCAAACAGAATTGACTTATTTATCTCCATCTTCAATTTTTCCTCCTGGTTTATCTGCTTTAATATTTCGCACCAGATCTAGCACAGGTTCTTCCCAGGTACCGGTTACCCGGTATTCGATTTCGACAGTCCTGTCGATTTGCTTCTTAAACAGCTTCTGCAATAACAATAGCGCCCAACCCACGGCATTGCCTGCGGCCAGGCTGCCTATGACCGGAAGTGTCTGCCTGATCTTGGGAATCACAATCATGGTTTGATCGTAGTCACGATCGAGCAAACCCATTCTACCGGAAATTCTGATTCGCACCGAAGGCCCGTCCATGAGGGTATCTGTAGTATATAGGTTTCCCTGATCAATGCTAAAGGTGCCGGTTAATTTATCGAATTGCAGGCCTTTTATAAAAACATCCTCAAAATCGAGCATCAGGCGTCTTGGCAGCGCACTTAAACTGAACAGCCCTACGAGTCGGCCTGACCCGGGATTGACATCTTTTAACACACCATCAACTATCTTAAACCTGGCTTCACCAATCAGGCTACCCCAGTCCAGGCGTAACAATTCTCCCGACCAACCTGCCCGAGCTTCGATGTCAGCTTCTCCATCATGCATGATATCCCCAAAATTCAGGCTCGAAATAGTTTGCCCTAATTCCTTTCCCCTGATTGATAAACTGGCGGTGGTGAAATGTTCGTTTACGCCGGGGGTGTACTGCCAGTTAGCACTTAATTTCAGTACGAGATTGTTACGCCGTAGCTCTATCGAGTCAATAACCAGCGTATCCGTTTCCAAATGGGCATCAAGCATCAGATCTGAAAACAATACGTCGTTGTATTCAAATACTTTACTGCGTAACCGGATATCGAATAGATCCTGGGGTAACACCCCGGTAGATTCTGGTTCGGTATCCGGTGATCGGAACACAATGTATTCGAGATCAGCGGTAATCGGATTTTCTGCCGAGTAAGCAAACGGAATATCGAAATTGCCTTTGACCAGAGACGAGTCAATCGTACCGGTAAAACCTCGAGGCGTTCGGGTTAAAAGAAATTTTGTACCCTCTATTTCTTGTCCAAAGAATGATATGGATTGAATTTTGAGGTCGGCGGTTTCGAGTAAATCAGTCAGCCTTGTCGTATCATCAGGCTGCGAGGCCATTATCGACTTTCGCAAAACCATCCACTCGTCGAGTGCCAACTTCGGCAAAGAACCATAAATTCTAAGACCTCTGGTGGCAGGTTCCCTGAGCGGGGTGGAAAAACCTATATCCATCGCTGCCAGTCGATAGCCTCCCCGTTTGTCCGTATGAAGCCGTCCCCGCATCTCGATATTCGATCCATACTTGAGCTTAAAATCAATATCGTCGATCTCAAAAATTGACACCTCCGCAGAAAGATCGCGATGGGCTTCGGGCTTTTTGCCAAAGGGTTCCGGGAATGTAACCGCGGTGTTTTCAAGTGCGCTGGTGGCTCTTATATGCACTACCGGCTGTCGCCGACTACTGCGTTGGTTTGTGATTGCAAGCCTGATTTGCCATGGGCTGCGACCTTCAAACCCCTGTGCCAGGAAATCGGGCAATCGATTGAACACTTTGCGAGAGTCGATTTGTCCGTTAGCCAACACGATAGTTTGTCTATTTCCAGCGGTGCTGCTGATATCGACAACGACTGGATCTTTAAAGTAAAGCGCATTGATTCCTTTGGCCGACACACCCTTATCGGTCACGCGAACCACTCCGTTAATATCTGACAATTCCACTCCCCAGGCTGGTGCTCTGAATGCGGCCTTATCGAATTTCAGCTTTACATTTACCCTGGTTTTAGCGCCCTTTATATCGACCGGAATTGCTAGATCGAGATTTGCACGCACCGTCCCTTCGATATCGCGCAGGTAATCCCCGATAAAAGCCTGCTTGCGGCCGAGCGGAATACTCAACCAGGTTTTTAGCGCCTTGCCGGTCGTAGTACTGGTTTCGATATCCACTTCGACCAGCGCCCTGGTCAGATCCGCGATCGATATCTTGCCCTTGCCGTTGTCGATCTGCTCGAATTTGACGCGGTCGATGGCGATTTCCATACCCGAATTATGAAACATGACTCGCCCCCCGGCTTCTCGCGCCGGGGCCCAATTTGGATCGAACAGAACTTCGGCATTATCGATATCAAAGTCGACAACCATTTCCCCGGATTTTTGCTCGCCAAAGGCATGTATAGCATCGACGCGGCCATGAAATAACACTTCACCCGCTGAAATATCGACCTCCCTGATTCCCCGGTCGAGCCAGGCTACTACTTTTTTCGGGAGTAATTTAAGCGGCAAATATTTCCCGTTACTGCTACCCCTGCCATCGCCGAATTGCGCGCGCAGATAAAGAAAGGGAGCGCCTGCCCGATCGGTTTCAATCAGCATTCGACCGGCTAACCTGATGTCAGCATTGCTCACTTCAAAGCTGGGTGCCGAGATAACCAGGCCATTTTCAACCAGGCTGGCATAAGCCTGTAATCGCAGCCGATCGATTTGAAATGGTGCCCTGAATCGGTCTGCAAAATCCAGCGTCATTTGGTCGCCGTTGAGTTGCAAGATGGCGTTTCGCCGGCCCAGGGTAAAACTGGCATCGATACTGTCGACCCCCGGAATTGCATTGACCGGCCTGCTGCTAAAATCGGCAATCCCTGCCGAGAGCTCCATATTTCCGATATCTGCCAGGTTAAAGCTAAACCAGACATCTTCGAGGCGCCCCTGCAGTTGGCTCTGCTCCACCAATTTCCCTAATTCTGCAGGCAGTAACTGCGGGTGAAGTAGCACTATATTGTGTAGGTCAAAATCCTCAAGCCACCCCTCGATCAGGGTCTGGTCGTCATTGGAAGTCAGTCGCAGCTGTGTATTTAAACCATACAAGGTCTGTTTGTCGATCGACAAACTTTCAAAATAACCGCCGAAATTCCACTGCTTGCCGGTGCGCGAAACATTGATGCGGGCGCTCAGTGCGAATGGAAGCGGCTTGCTTTCTGGACTCGTGTTCCATAAGCCTCGTGAAATCGAAACCCTTCCATTCAGCACCGGGGTGCGATTGTCGAGCAGATTTATCCAGAGTTCGCCATCTAATTCGGCGCTCTGTAAACCACCTGTTTTAATATCGAGCAAATCGGCAATACGAGTAATCTCAAGCGAATCCAGTTTCAAATAAACCAGGCTGTTTTCCGGTTTGATTATCGACTTGATATTGAAGCGATTACCGAGCACCTCGGGTAAATTAGCGCTCAATTGCAGGTGGATCGACTCTTCGCGCTGTTGCATCTCCGCCCGAACCTGATCGATGCGGTAGCTCTGTCCACTGCCCTCATCGTCGATTACCAGTTGATCCAGTTGGAGCTGTATAGAGTGAGGCATTTGAGCCACCAGCTCTTCGAAGCTCGATACCGTATCGTCACTGCTGGTGAAAGAAAGCGGTATATCGTTTAGCCACCATTGCCCCGCGAGGTCCTTTCTTACGCTCAGTTTGGCCAGTACACCGGTTACTTCGGATACCACTGGAGACCAGTACCAGAGGCTACGGAAATAATCGAATTCGACTACTATTTCATCGATCACCAGGATCTGCCTGTTATCCGGGGTTGTGATCGATGCACCGGTTAAATGCAAAACCGGGTTGAATCGGTTCCAGTCTCCCTGCAATCCAACAAAGCGGGTGCCGGGGATCACTTCTGCGGCCAGCCAGCTTTCGATTTCTGTTTTGAATGAATCGATGTTTGTGAGGCTAATACGAATCCCAATAGTAGCCAACGCGAACAGGATGATCACCCAGGATAAAAGTGCAAATGCGAGTCGAATCAATTTATCCATCGGTTTCAAAGGAAAGGGTACGGACTAAACCGGCACCACATCGTAGGTTTCCTGCGAAAAATGTGTCTCTACCTGTAATTTGACCGGAATTTTGATAAAGGTTTCCAGTTCCGCGAGATTCGCCGCTTCTTCGTCGAGCAACCGATCGATGACCTTGTTTCGCTTGCCGGGGTTGCTGTCGGCAAGGAATTTCGCAGCGACTTGCTCGGTGGGCAGCGTACCGGTGATATCGATATACACGCGCCGCAGGAAGGTTCCATCGTCGCAGACTTTTGAGGGCGGAATCCCCAACATTTTCAGTTTGCGAAACACCGAATCGTCGATGAAATTGACGGACTTGGGCAGATTGTCCACCTTGGCACCGAGCGGTATCGTCGCCCGGTTCGAAGAGGAGAAGACGGCGAAGCACTGCTGCTTTCCCTGTTGGATGATGAGGCGTTCATCGACTCTCTAAAAGCCGAAAAAACGCGTTTGGAGACGGGCTTCGTTGCATTGGATCCTCAAACGGGATTCGTCAAGGCGTGGATCGGTGGCCGGAAGTTGGACAACGAGTGGTATGATCACGTCTCCCGGGCACAGCGCCAACCGGGTTCGACTTTTAAGCCATTCGTTTACCTGGCAGCAATAGACAATGGTTGGTCACAGTACTCCCTGTATCTGGACGACTCTCTTCATTATGTGGATGACCTCGGAATAGAGTGGAATCCGGGAAACTCGGGCTCGGACATGACCGGGGACTACCTTACGCTGAGGCGAGGGCTGTCCAAGTCGATAAATACGATCACGGCAAGACTCATACTGGACGTGGGTCCCGCCGCGGTAGGCTTTTACGCACGCCGTGTTGGGATAAAAAGTTCGTTGAACGAAGTCCCCGCTCTCGCACTCGGCACCAGTGATGTTAATCTGCTGGAGATGACGACCGCCTACAGCACCTTTGCCAACGGTGGGTTGCTCTATGAACCCACTCTGATCTGGCGGGTGGAGGACGGCAGTGGAAACGTTCTCTTCGAAGCCGATCAAGCTCCGAAGGAGGCCCTGTCTGAGAGGACCGCCTATACGATGGTGGACATGCTACGTGAGGTCATTCAAAGTGGAACAGGCATCCGGATGAACTCATTATTTGGAATGCGGGCTTATGATCTGGCTGGAAAAACTGGCACTACGCAGTACAGCGCCGACAACTGGTTTATGCTCATGCATCCCGACCTCGTGATGGGATCCTGGGTGGGCTTTAACGATCCGAGATTTCGCTTCAGGACCTCTGAGTGGGGTCAGGGCGCGCGCGCGCCACTCTTTATCGTGGGTGAATTTTTCCGCTCCGCTACTCAGGAAGACGAGACTTTCGTATCAAAGGAGGCGCGGTTTCCCTCTCCGGAGCGATTTGGGGCCTACTCAGATCTGGACCCGACCCTCGTCGACAGTCTGGAAAGTCTGAAGTTGAACAGTCGCAGTGGCAGAATAGACTGGTAGCGACCATTTTTTGAGCAGCTAAATCGACGCCGGACCAACCCAGAATCTGTATCCCTCGGGTAATCCGATGCAGCACGCCTCAGCGGTATCCATAGAATCAAACACACCAAAAACGGCAGATCCCGATCCACTCATTGACGCATAGTGGGCCCCGGAAGCGTACAGATGCTCCTTTACGCCTCGGATTTGACCGTACTTCCCCAGAATTCCGTTCTCAAAATCATTCACGAGGTGACGACGCCAGTCGCTGAGCTCACCCTCAAGGATCAATTCTCTGAGATCAATTCGGCTTTCAGTGTTCGGCTGAACGCCGGAATAGGCTTCTGAAGTGGAAATTTTCGCGTTCGGCACAATAACAGCCAGAAACCGGTCAATCAGAGCATTTGGCACCGGAAGCGCCTCCAGCATTTCGCCGCGGCCCCGTCCAAGTGAAACGGCAGAACCAAGAAAAAAGGGCACATCTGAGCCTAACTCAGCGCCGTGTGCTGCCAGATCCGTAGATGATAAGCCCTTGTTCCACAACTCGTTGCAAACCACCAGGGTAGTAGCTGCATCGCTCGATCCACCTCCAAGCCCTGCGCCAGACGGAATGGCCTTTTCCAGGTGAATATGCAGACCCAAATCGACATCTCCCCTAACAACCTTGGCGGCCTGAATACAGAGATTTCGTTCATCCACCGGCAATCGAGGGTCAGAGCATGTCATTTTGAGGGTCTTGCTGGCGTGAAACCGCAATTCGTCCTGCCATCCGATCCTGAGAAACACCGTTTCGATGTTGTGATAGCCGTCCGTCCGCTTTTCAAGCACATGCAGCCCGAGATTCAACTTTGCGAATGCTATGATGACTTTGAGAGTCAATTGAGCTTGGTTTGATGGAATTAATCGACCCGGTGAGGAGCGAATATTGGCCCTTCACGGCAAGGGATTCGGTCGTGTGATCTTTGCTATGCGATCCCAGAAGCCGTAGTTTATGGCAAAATAGACCATTTTTCTCGTTAGCTCCTATCGGCCTCTGCCTATTTCCCCATCGCTACCACATCCTTTTCTGTAGCCGAATAGCCGATAGCTTGAGTTTGAACCGTTCATCCATGTTAGATCAGAGCACCACGAGAGCGTGGGCAGCCTTTGTCTGCCTACTTCTCGCCATTGGAATCACGCCGTTACCTGTCCAAAGTCAGATTATCGGCGACGGTTCGGCGCAGATCTTTGACCCCACTCAGGTAAATCCACTTCTGCTTCTTCGGCAGCGACTTAGCCAGGGCTCGCTCGCAGCGCCGGCGATCCCCCTCGAAGGCGCTGTGGACGAGGACGACTATGTGGTCGGACCTGGAGACTCCTTCACTTTTTCAGTCAATGGACAGGATGCAGTTGGCGCGCCTGTAGTTGTCGGAGCGGATGGTCGCATCACCCTGCCTGATGCAGGCCTGCTGTTGATTGCCGGCAAGACACTTCGCGCAGCACGCAGCGGGATGATGACCGCGCTGGAAATTTCATTC
>JADFMY010000195.1 GCA_022563685.1 Pseudomonadota bacterium
TAGCGGAATCACCGAACCAGAAGATTCCAGCACGTTGCCAAACCGTACCATGGTGAATCGGGTATTGCACCCGGGCCTTTTCGCCAGCCCCTGCAAGATCATTTCGGCGAAGCGTTTGGACGCGCCCATGGTATTGGTGGGCCTGACCGCCTTATCGGTGGAGACCAGCACAAAGGTATCGACACCGCTGTTGAGCGCGGCCATTGCCGCCCGCCAGGTGCCGAGGATATTATTGTTAATCGCCTCTAGCGGGTTTTTCTCCACCATTGGCACATGTTTGTAGGCCGCCGCGTGATAAATGGTCTGCACCCCAAAAGCCGTGCAAACCATTTCCAGCCTGCCCTGATTAGTCACCGAGGCCAGGATCGGGGTAATGTTATTCGGCAAGTCCGCAGCGCCGGGATATAGTTTTTGGACCAGTTCTTTCAGTTCATTTTCAGTATTGTAAAGCGCATGTTCATTTTGCTCATAAAGGATAAGCGCTTTTGGTTCGACCCTGATAATTTGCCGACAAAGCTCGGAGCCTATCGACCCCCCGGCGCCGGTTACGAGAACCACCTTGTTTTGCACATTCGCATTCAACAAAGTATGGTCAGGCCCTACCGGGTCGCGACCGAGGAGATCGCGCACACCCACCTCTCTCACATCATCGACTTTGACTTTACCGCTTGCGAGGTCATCCACCCCAGGTAGTGTCGTAACGTGTATCGAAAACGGTTCGAGCATGGCAATGATTTCACTGCGTCGGGACCGCGAAACCGAAGGCATCGCGAGTAAAACCTCCGTCACCGAAAACTTCTCGATAATCGAACCCAGCTTTGCAAAAGAATAGATGGGGAGTCCGCGAATATAATTACCTTGCAGCGATTTATTGTCATCAATGTACGCCACCGGATTGTGGTAATGGCTTTCAGCCAGAGCAGCGGCTATTTGCATACCAGCAGCACCGGCGCCGTAAATGACTACCTTTTGTTGTTCTCCTTTATTGGATGCCGATGTCAAACTACCGGAAAGCCACCAGCGGGCAATAGCCCTCGAACCATAAATAACCAAAACGGTCACTAACCAGTTAATGAGTAAAACCGAACGAGGAACACCCGGTATCGCACTGAGCAATACGAGTACACCCCAAACCAGTGAGTAGAGACTGACCGACCGGAACACCGCCCACATGCCCAGAAGACCGATATACCTGATAATGGCGCGATAGAGCCCGAAGCGAATAAATATGGGCATTGCAATAACTGGAGCAGCCAGGAACAAATAAATGATGTCGCCCTGGGGCAAATAGAATTCGCCGAGCCTGAGTGAAAACGAGACCCATAAGGCGAAGGGTAAAAGCACCAGGTCTACGCTACATACTATTAAGCGTTTGGCATAACGCGGAAGATTGAGAACTGTTTTTGCTAGCATGTTGTTATTTCTTATGTGACCGGAATCGAAGGCAGCCCTTTTTCAATTCCAATAGCGTCCCTGCTACTGTAGTAGCTATACGTAATCTAAACAATTTCTATTGGGAATGTCCAATCCTCTTTTGGATAGAATGAAATAATTGGCAACATCCCGGACGGCTCTTCCCCTGATCGAGTGGGTAAAACACGTAGGGTCGAATTCATTCGACCGATCACTTGTGGATATATTGGTCGACTGAATTCGACCCTACCTAATCAGGAGAAGATCCTCCCAAATCAATTCACAATCAACAAAAACCTAATTTCAGAGACCTATTCAACACGCCCATATTTATCTTCGAGTCGCACAATATCATCCTCACCCAGGTAGGTACCCGACTGCACTTCAATCAATTCAAGCGGCAAAACCCCAGGATTTTCCAGAGAGTGAATCTGACCAATAGGAATATAAGTCGATTCATTTTCGGCAACCAAATATACTTTATCACCATTCGTAACCCTGGCTGTTCCGGATACCACCACCCAATGCTCGGCGCGGTGATGATGCATCTGCAGGGATAGCTTCGCGCCCGGATTGACCACAATGCGTTTAACCTGGAATCGCTCACCGGAGTCAATCGAGTCATAAAAACCCCAGGGCCGGTATACCTTCCTGTGAGATTTAGCTTCGGTACGCCCCTGTTCATTCAGCATTTCAACTATTTTTTTAACATCTTGCACGCGATCTTTCGCCGCCACCAGCACGGCATCGTCAGTCTCTATCACAATCAAATCATCCAGTCCTAAGGTAGCGACCAGTCGCCCGCTACTGCGTACCAGGCAATTACGACTGTC
>JADFMY010000196.1 GCA_022563685.1 Pseudomonadota bacterium
CATGTACCTTGTTATGTAAAAGCAGGCCAAAGACTATCAAAAGAAATTAACAGCCTTTGACAAGGGCTTGCAACTACTTGAAGAAGAAGGAGAGCTTCAAGACATTATGGCCAATCATGGATTTTAGATGACCTGTTGAACGCGCCAATAATGAACCTGTGTCTTAGAATAGTATTTCCCCGAATTTTATTGACAGATGTATTTGGCCAGGACGAGAATAATTCCGTGTTAGGGTTCGCATGCTCACACCAAGCTATTCATTACTTCCCTTTCCAGACTGGTTCGCGTTTCTCTGCAAAAGCCTTAAACCCTTCTAGTCCATCCTCACTACCGTAGAGGACATCAACCGTCGCAAACTGTCGTTTGGTGATACGGTTCAGCGCATCCTGAAATTTCAATCCCTCGGTTTCGCGCGCGACTTCCTTAATCGATGCAAACACCAGTGGCGGGCCGGTTTCCAGTTGCTCGGCAATTTCCCAGACGCGATCCATGAGCTTAGCGGCGGGTAGGACTTCATTGACCAGTCCCCATCGATGTGCTTCCTGTACATCCATCCAGCGACCGGTGTAAAGCATTTCCATCGCCACATGGTAGGGAATGCGTTTGGGTAATTTAAGGGTCGCGGCGTCGGCCAGTGTGCCCGCTTTTATCTCGGGCAGGGCAAAACTCGAATGGTCCGAGGCATAAATCAGGTCTGCCGAAAGCGCGAGTTCGAAGCCACCACCGACTGCCATACCATTCACGGCAGCGATCACCGGTTTGTTCAAATCACGTAGTTCCTGCAGGCCGGCAAAACCGCCAACACCATAATCGGCGTCAACCGGATCACCGGCTGCGGCTGCCTTGAGGTCCCAGCCAGCGGAAAAAAATTTATCCCCAGCGGTGCTAATAATCGCTACGCGCAGATCAGGATTGTCGCGAAACTCCTTGAAGGCTTCGCCCATCATTCGGCTGGTGGGCAAATCGATAGCATTGGCTTTGGGACGGTCCAGGGTGACTTCGAGTATGCCACCGACGCGTTTTGTTGTTACCACTTCAGACATGGATCTAATCCTCCTGTAAAACAATGAGCGCATCGGCAGCGAATACACCTTTGCCTTTTGCGCATAATAGTAATGGGTTAACGTCGAGTTCGAGCAGGCGCTCGGACTCGGCGATTGCGAATTGTTGTATTGCCAGGATTGCATCCACTGCTACACTGATGTCGGCCTTTGGTCTGCCACGATAGCCAGCGAATAACGGTGCGGATTTTAACTCAGCGATGACAGCTTCTAGCATTGTTTCCAGATATAGCTGGTCGCTCAATTTAAATAGTTCCTGTGCTGCCGCTGCAATCCAGTTGATGGAGCAACATATTGAAGAAAAGCTAGCGCTATCGGTGATCGCGAAAAAATTGAAACTATCGGTACGTATGCTCGAATATCTATTTGCGCAAACCCTGGGTATATCACCCGGTGCCTTTTATCTACGCCTTAGGTTGCAAACTGCACGCCGGTTGATAATCGATACACGCCTGAGCATGCGGGAAATTGCTATTCGCTGCGGCTTTAATTCACTGCCGTCGTTCTCGCGAATGTTTAAGCGTCACTACCAGCAATCTCCGGTAGTCTCCCGCAAGCAGTCTGCGGAAAGACCGGAAGTCTATTGAACTCAACTTTCAAATAAATTTTGCTTCTTACATGGCGTAAATTGATATTTCGTCGTCGCAAGAAGTCAGCGCATCGTAGCAGATCACCTCACCTGGTCTCATGTTTCACAGAGAGAGGATAATGGCCCATCAAGACATCTGCACAGGGTACTGCCAGTATCACTTCTTCTTGTCGTATTTAGTCATATTCATGTCACATCTTAGGATGTGTTAAAAATTTTCGGCACGTAGAATTTAAAAATTTTTATAAACATACTTGCCCCCTTTGCTCATGAAAACATTTGGGCTAGGACCTTGCAACTGCAATTCCTGGCGATAACGATTAGGAGAAACACCCGTCCACTGTTTGAAAGCGCGCGTAAAAGCCGCGGGCTCGGCAAAACCCACACGACGCCCCACCTCTGCAATAGGGTAGCGACTAGTCACCAGAAAATTGATGGCTTGATCACGCCGCAGACTGTCCTTCACATGCTGGAAACCGCTGTCTTCGGCGCGTAATTTGCGCCGCAAGGTCCTGGAGGTCATATGCAAGCGTGTTGCCACCGAATCGATACTAGCATCTTTCGACCAGGCAGCCTGCTCCAGTAGGCGCAG
>JADFMY010000025.1 GCA_022563685.1 Pseudomonadota bacterium
ATTAATCGGGTGGCACCATTACCCAGCAGTTACGCCGAATGGGTGCATCGCCGGACTGGAGCCGTGAGTGTTTTACCCTGGACGCTGGCCTGTCCAACGCTGTACAGGAAGTATTTATTCGACTCTACGAAGAAGGCCTGATTTACCGCGGAAAGCGCCTGGTCAACTGGGATCCGGTATTACACACCGCCGTATCCGACCTCGAAGTTATCTCCGCAGAGGAGAGCGGCCATCTCTGGCATATGCGCTACCCGATTGCGGGCGAAGACGGGCATCTCACGGTTGCCACCACGCGCCCGGAAACCATGCTGGGCGACTCGGCGGTCGCGGTTCATCCCGACGATCAACGCTATGCTCACCTGATCGGAAAACAGGTGGAATTACCACTCACCGGCCGTAAGATTCCGATCGTAGCGGATGATTACGTCGACCCCGAATTCGGATCGGGTTGCGTCAAGATTACCCCCGCGCATGACTTTAACGATTACGAAGTGGGCAAGCGCCACGATCTGGAACTGATCAATATCTTTACCCACGACGCCAGGATCAACGATCAGGCGCCCGAGAAATACCGGGGCATGGATCGATACGAGGCGCGTAAGGCCGTGGTGCATGACCTGGAGGCGCTCGGTCTGGTGGAAAAGGTAGTCGAGCACAAAATGATGGTGCCCCGTGGCGACCGTACGCATTCGGTGATCGAGCCTTACCTGACCGACCAGTGGTTTGTCAGGGCCGAGCCGCTCGCCAGGCCCGCAATCGAAGCGGTTAGAGACGGCAGAATAAAATTTATTCCGGAAAGCTGGTCGAAGACTTACTTCAACTGGATGGAAGACATTCAGGACTGGTGTATTTCGCGTCAAATCTGGTGGGGGCACCGCATCCCTGCCTGGTACGATGCGTCGGGCAATCTTTATGTCGCCGCGAGTGCCGATGAAGTCCGCAGCAAATACCAGCTAGCGCCCGAGCTGGAACTGACGCAGGACGAAGATGTTCTCGATACCTGGTTTTCCTCGGCTTTATGGCCTTACAGCACGCTCGGTTGGCCCGATGGCAAGGACCCGGCGTTAAACACATTTTACCCGACCAGCGTGCTGGTGACCGGCTTCGATATCATCTTTTTCTGGGTCGCTCGCATGATCATGTTTGGCCTCAAGTTTATGAATGAAGTACCGTTTCACCAGGTCTATATTCATGGGCTGGTGCGTGATGCCGAAGGCCACAAGATGTCAAAGTCAAAAGGCAATGTGCTCGACCCGCTTGATTTAATCGATGGTATTACGCTCGAAAATTTACTCGCCAAACGTATCAATGGCCTGATGCAACCGGACATGGCGCCAGAAATCATCAAGGCCACCAAGAAACATTTTCCCGACGGCATCCCGGCTTTTGGCACCGATGCATTACGTTTCACCTTTACTGCACTCGCCACTACCGGCCGCGATATCCGCTTCGATCTTGGGCGTATAGAGGGTTACCGTAATTTCTGCAACAAGCTGTGGAACGCGACTCGCTACGTATTGCAAAACACCGAGTCAGAGGATTGCAGCGAAGGGGAAAAATCTCTCGCCGACCGCTGGATTATTGCCCGGTTGCAACAGGTCGTAGAGCAAACCGAGCAGCATATCGATGCCTACCGTTTCGACCTGGTATCTCGGGATCTGTACGAATTTGTGTGGAACGATTATTGCGACTGGTACATCGAATTATCCAAACCGGTAATCTACTCCGGGCAATACAGCGAAGCACAAAAAAGCGCCGCCAGGCATACCCTGGTTACGGTACTGGAAGCGATTCTGCGTCTGTTACACCCGATCATGCCCTATATCACCGAAGAACTCTGGCAACGGGTTGCTCCGTTGGCGGGTAAAAAGGCAGACACGATAATGCTGTGCCCTTATCCACAAGCTGATCCTGAATTGATCGACGAAACAGCGATCGATGAGCTCGAATGGGTCAAACATTTTGTCATGGGTGTTCGTCAAATTCGTTCTGAAATGGATATCAAACCGGGCAAGCCACTGCCGGTTATCTGTCAAAATGGGAGTGAGCTCGATCGACAAAAACTCGATCGAAATCGCGCCCTGTTGATGTCGCTGGCCAAACTCGAATCGATCGACTGGCTCGAACCCGATCAGCAGGCCCCCGGATCCGCCACTTCGCTGGTGGGCGATATGAGCCTGCTCATACCGCTCGCCGGGCTGATCGACAAGAACGCAGAACTATCGCGCCTGCGAAAAAATATCCAGAAACTCGAACAGGATGCACAACGTATCGAAGGGAAACTGGGGAATGATAATTTTATCGCCAAAGCGCCAGCGGCAGTCATCGACAAGGATAAAGTCAGGCTCGCGGCGCTTAATTCAGCACTCGCCAGTCTACAGGCGCAGGCCGACAGGATTCGATCTATTTAAGCCTGGGAACGGACGCTTGATGCGGCCAGTCTTTTGACACTGAACTTTGAGTCTTCGGCTCAGTGAATAACAGGAGGCTGGTTCGTCCCTGAACCTTGATCCTGGCAAGAGAGTTAGGTACCTCTGATTCAGTCCTGACTCGATCAGTGGTTCCCTGGTACTGCTAATCGTTTTGGCGGCGAAGAAAAGCAGGAATTTCGAGATACTCCATACTGTCCTTGTCCTCGGGTATTTGGACGCTATCGCTGGCTACTTTCTTACGAATCGCCGTGGGTCTTTCCAGCTTTTTATAATCGATTTCACCATTTTTCTCGGGTTTAACCACGGCGATTGGCGAATCGGCCAGAATCTTGTCCCTGCCAAGACCCGTTGCGACCATGGTGACGCGCAATTCGCCTTCCGGCATATCTGCATTGATCACGGTGCCGACCACGACACTGGCATCCTCCGCTGCAAGTTCGGTAATAGTGGTACTGACATCGCCGAGTTCCCCGAGTGATAGATCGAGACCTGCCGTCACATTGACCAGGATGCCTTGCGCACCCGAAATATCGATATCTTCGAGCAATGGGGAAGAAATCGCAGCGGTTGCCGCTTCGCGTGCCCGGTTTTCACCGGTCGCCGACCCTGTACCCATCATCGCCATACCCATTTCCGACATCACGGTACGCACGTCGGCGAAATCGACATTAATCAGGCCGGGACAGGTAATCAATTCGGCAATGCCCTGCACCGCGCCCTTGAGCACATCGTTGGCTTTCATAAAGACTTCGAGCAACGGTGTCTCCTTGCCCAGTACCGGCATCAATTTGTCATTCGGTATGGTGATCAGGGAATCAACCGTGTTGGAAAGCTCCTTGATACCATTTTCAGCCTGCGCCATGCGTTTTCTGCGTTCAAAAGAGAAGGGCTTGGTCACCACCGCAACCGTCAAAATCCCCAGTTCCCTGGCGATCTGTGCGATCACCGGTGCTGCCCCGGTACCGGTACCACCACCCATTCCCGCGGTGATGAATAGCATATTGCTACCCTCGATCGCTTCCTGAATGCGTTCACGGTCTTCCAGCGCTGCCTGCCTGCCGATACCAGGGTCGGCTCCGGCCCCGAGACCCTTGGTGATACTGGCACCTATTTGCATCGTGGCCCTGACATCCATTTTCTTTAAAGCCTGTACGTCTGTGTTAACACAGATGTACTCGACGCCTTCGATGCCCGACGACAGCATGTGCTGGACCGCATTGCCACCCCCACCGCCTACCCCGATAACCTTGATTACCGGGTCTTTGGAGTGTGAATCCATCAATTCAAACATTTTAGTCACCTCTCTCGCTAGTTAACTATATTGTTAAAAATTACCCTGAAACCAGCTATTCATCTTCGCCCAGACACCGGCTTCAGAAGTGTCTTCCAGTTGATAACTGGAAATGCCGGATTGCTGCCTGTTCCCAAACAGCAGCAATCCAACTCCGGTTGAATGTATCGGGTTGCGAACCACATCGGCCAGACCCGATACATGTTGTGGATAACCCAGCCGCACCGGCATATGGAAAATTTCCTCTGCCAGTTCGATTGCGCCTTCCATTTTCGAGCTGCCGCCGGTCAATACCACGCCGGCGGCACAAATTTCTTCAACACCACTGCGTCTGAGTTCAGCCTGTACCAGGCTCAGTAACTCTTCATAACGCGGTTCGACCACTTCGGCCAGGGTCTGGCGTGCGAGCCTGCGTGGCTCTCGGTCTCCGACGCTTGGCACTTCGATGGTTTCGTCATCTGCGGCCAGTTGCCGCAGGGCACAGGCGTATTTAACCTTGAGATCTTCGGCATACTGTGTGGGAGTGCGCAACGCCACAGCGATATCGTTGGTGACCTGATCCCCGGCAATCGGAATCACCGCGGTATGTCGAATCGCTCCATCCGAAAACACCGCGATATCGGTCGTACCACCGCCGATATCGACCAGGCAAACCCCGAGTTCCTTTTCGTCTTCGGTTAACACGGCTGCACTCGATGCCAGTTGTTCGAGGATAATGTCGTCGACTTCGAGTCCGCAGCGGCGCACGCATTTGATGATATTTTGTGCGGCGCTCATGGCACCGGTGACCAGGTGTACCTTCGCCTCAAGACGCACCCCGGACATGCTGATCGGGTCTCGAATGCCTTCCGAACTATCGATAATGAATTCCTGCGGGAGCACATGCAAAATACGTTGGTCTGCCGGGATCGCGACCGCCTTTGCGGCCTCGATCACCCGTGAGACATCGGCTGCGGTCACTTCCTTGTCCTTGATCCCGACGATGCCATGCGAATTGATGCTGCGAATGTGACTGCCTGCAATTCCGGCGAAGACCGAACGGATCTGACACCCGGCCATCAACTCTGCCTCTTCCACCGCACGCTGGATAGACTGTACGGTAGATTCGATATTCACTACCACGCCCTTCTTTATTCCCCTCGAAATCTGGGTGCCTATGCCGATAATTTCGATGTCGCCTTCCACCGTGATCTCGCCAACTATCGCGACCACCTTCGAGGTGCCAATGTCCAGCCCAACGATTAAATTATTGTCTGGCTTTTTAGACATTGGTGTTTCTCCACAAGGATGCCTCGCTGCGATCTCGCAGCACCTCTTTTTTCCACGCCACCGCAAATCCATTGCTGTAACGCAAATCGAGTCGCTCTATTTCATCCCTTCTGGGCTGTATTTGCTGCTGATAAATCGTCGCCAGACGTTCGACCTTGTACTCGATATCGTCTCTGCCCACCTTTATTTTCAACCCACTGGCGAGCTCAATATCGAGCGCCCCCCTGCTATCCATCGCTACACTGACAAGTTTTTCATTAAGCGCATCGAAACGTATGGCGAGCTGGTAATAACGGGACAGGATCTTTTCAGGGCTGGTATTGACCGCATGCACTAGCGGCAGTTGTCTAAACGCATCGGTATTCGCGTGATATACCACCGCCTTGTGGCTAATCAGGTGCTCGTTATCCCAGCGTGCTACCGGTTGCTTCTCGACGATGCTGATATTGAGCCGATCCGGCCAAATGCGCCGAATCGATACCGAATCGGCCCATGACTTGTCGCTGATCGTTTGTTGCACCTGTTCAATATCGAGAGAGAAAAAACCTTCCCCGATGAAAACCTGCAGGGTCGATTCGACTTCTTTCTGATCGATATACTGAAACGTACCAGACAATTGAATTGTCCTGATCGGGAAGAATGTATCCTGCTGCGACAGGTATACACCGCTGACCAATAACGGTAACAGCAGTAATACCCAGCTATAGGATCGGCGCCATTGAAACTCGTCCAATTGTTCGGTGAGGTTTCTCTTCGCCTGCTCACCCTGTTTACTGAATCTAATCATGGCTATCACTCCCGTTCAGCGTTAACTCCAGAATCTTGAGCACCAGATTCGGCATTTCAAGGCCGGCCTGTCTTGCTGCCATCGGTACCAGGCTGTGGTCGGTCATTCCCGGTACCGTGTTGATCTCGATAACCCAGGGACACATATCTTCATCCAGCATTAAATCGACGCGACCCCAATGTTCCACGCCAGTTACCCGGATAGTTTCCTCTACCAGTCGATTGAGTTCGGCAACTCTGGCGTCGTCAAGCCCGCTGGGACAGGTATAAATCGTATCGTCGGCCAGATACTTGGCCTCGTAATCATAAAACTCGCGCGGCGTCTCCAGCTTAATCAACGGCAATACCGTTCGGTCCAGAAAACCAGCGGTGTACTCGCCACCACTGACAAATTTTTCCGCGAATACTGCGCCATACTGGCCTGCCTTACGCCAGGCAGGCACCAGATCGGCCGCGTTGTGAACCGGCGTCATTCCGATACTGGAGCCTTCCAGGTTCGGCTTGACGAACACGGGTAATCCAAGCTCATCCAGCAGACGGGTGCAATCGTCTTCGCTATTGAGCTCGAGAAAATCTGGCGTCGGTATCGCGCAACCGCACAGCACGCGTTTGGTGGCGAGTTTATCCATGGCGAGCGCCGAGGCACCCACCCCACTGCCGGTATAGGTAATGCCAAGCAGATCCATCACCGCCTGTATGGTGCCGTCTTCACCGCCACGGCCGTGTAAGATGTTAAACACGCGATCGGCTTCGAGACTGATCAACTGGTTGATTGCATCCTGCTGCAAATCGAGCTTGAACGCATCGACACCGGCGGCGATCAGTCCCTGGTAAACCGCCTCGCCACTGTTCAGTGACACTTCGCGTTCGGCTGAGGTACCACCCATCGCTACCGCCACCTTGCCGCAACGCTGCGCTGTTTGTGCGTCGGGAAGCAAATTCGAATAATTCATGCATCCTCTCCGACGATGCGCACTTCGGTTTCCAACGCTACGTCAAGCTTTTGCTTAACGGTTTTCTGTATGAACCTGATCAACGCCTCGATATCGCTGGCGCGGGTCTGCGGTTTGCTGATAATAAAATTAGCATGTTTTTCGGAAACACAGGCGCCGCCCCGGCAATGTCCTTTCAGTCCGGCTGCTTCAATCAGGCGTGCGGCGTGATCACCCCTGGGGTTTTTAAATACCGACCCACAGGAGGGCTGGCCAATCGGCTGGTTGGCGTTACGCTCTTGCAGCATTTGCCTGACGCCCGACTCCAGCCCCGCCTGCCTCGGCGCAAAACGAAAAACCGCCGAAGCAAACCATTCATCGTCGGCGCAAGTAACGCTACGATAGGCAATGCTAAATTCAGAAGGGTTCCTGTCGATTAAACGCCCCTGCCTGTCGATCATCGTCACGCGTTCGACATGGCGCCAGGTTTCACTGCCAAATGCGCCCGCATTCATGGTCAGGGCGCCGCCTACGGTACCCGGAATACCCGCGAGGAATTCGCCACCGGTGAGTTTATGCTTAAGGCAGAGTTTTGCCAGCTTCGCGCTGGTCACGCCACACTCGGCATAAATACTACCGTCATCAAGCAATTCGAGCCGGTCCAGGGCGTTCAGTGGTGCAATGACATCACCCCGAATACCGCCGTCGCGTACCAGCATATTGCTGCCCAGCCCTACCCAGGTAACCGGGATATTGGGATCCAGCGCCGCGAGATAAGCCTGTAGATCGGCCAGGTCTGAGGGAATGTAGTAACGCTCGGCATTTCCACCCACGTGCCAGCTGGTATGCTTTGACATGGGTTCCTCGTACAGTAGCTGTCCCCGGAATGTTATCGCTTCACCCATCATCATCCCTGGGCTCCGTGTTGTTCGAGAAAACTGGCAGACCAGGCTCCGATACTACCCGCCCCCAGGGTCAGGAAAATATCGCCATCTTCCAACAGGTCCTCAATCACCTGATCGAGTGCCTCGAAGTCATCGACAAATACAGGGTCGATCTTTCCGCGCACCCGGATCGATCGCGCCAGGGCCCTGCCATCGGCATCCTTGATGGGTTTCTCGCCAGCCGGATAAACCTCTAGCAACACCAGTTGATCGACCTCGGAGAGAACCTGGGAAAAGTCTTCGAACAGGTCCCGGGTTCTGGTGAATCGATGCGGCTGAAAAACCACGGTCAGGCGTTGTTCCGGCCAGGCTGCGCGAATAGCTTCGACCGTCGCCCTGATTTCGGCTGGATGATGCGCATAATCATCGATATGCATGACAGTGCCGCCGCTGATCGGCACATCATCGCTAATTTGAAAGCGACGCCCTATTCCGGAAAATTCGGCCAGTGCGGCACTGATTGCATCGCGACTTACCTCTAGTTCCCAGGCGATCGCAATCGCAGCCGTGGCATTGAGCACATTGTGCCTTCCGGTCATATTCAATTCAATGTCGAGCGCCTGGTCGTCATTTGGGAGCATCACCGAAAAGGCGGTTTTGGCGCCTTTCGCGCTGATGGCGGTAATACGCACATCGGCATCTTCCGCTTCACCGTAAGTCAGCAAAGGACGCGCGATGTCGGGCAATATTTCACGCACCACCGGATCGTCGATACACATCACGGCGAGGCCGTAAAACGGCAGGTGGTGCAAAAATTCGACGAAGGTCTGCTTTAATCGCTCAAAATCGCCTTCGTAGGTCGACAAATGGTCCCTGTCGATATTGGTCACTATCGACATCATCGGCTGTAAATACAAAAACGATGCATCACTTTCATCGGCCTCGGCGACCAGGTAATCGCTCAATCCCAGCCGGGCATGGCTCGCTGAACTGTTGAGCATGCCGCCGATCACGTAGGTAGGGTCGATATCTCCCCGAGCCAAAACACTCGCGACCAGGCTTGTCGTGGTGGTCTTGCCGTGCGTGCCTGCGACTGCAATGCCGCGCCGAAAACGCATTAGTTCGGCGAGCATTTCGGCGCGCCTTACGACCGGAATACGTTGCGCTTTTGCCGCGACAATTTCTTCGTTCGCTGCGTCGATCGCACTAGAAACCACGACCACATGCACGTCTTTTATATTATCCGGCCTATGACCAATGTGTATCTTGATGCGAAGACTGCGCAAGTGCCTGATCATGGTGCTTTCGGCGATATCCGAACCGCTGATGGTGTAACCCAGATTATGGAACACTTCGGCAATACCACTCATACCGGCACCGCCGATACCAATGAAATGGATGTTTTTGATGCGCCGCATGAAGTGCTTGGAGCTGATCGTCATGATAGCGCTCCTGCGAGTATGCCCTGGCAGAGACGTTGGGTCGCATCGATTCTCGCCTGCGCGCGCGCGCGTACCGACATCGCGAGCAATTCATCCCTGTTTTGTTGAAAGTAAAGCAGCAACAGTGCCAGAGATTCGGCCCCGAGTTCGTCTTCGGTGAGGATGCGCGCGGCCTGTTTGTGTTCCAGAAAGCGGGCATTGTGGTATTGATGATTATCTACCGCGTAGGGAAACGGGATCAGGATCGAAGCGATACCGACCGCCGTCAGTTCGGCAATGGTCAGCGCACCCGCGCGGCAGACCACCAGGTCCGCCCACTCGTAGGCGCCACGCATATCGTCGATAAATTCGACCACCTCTGCCTCCACCCCGGCCTCACGGTACCAGGTTTCACAGGCCTGCAGGTGATCCTTTCCACATTGATGTTTAATTCCGGGACGTTGCTTCGAATCGATCTGCGCGATAGCGCTGGGCAATTCCCGGTTTAGCCTGGCCGCGCCCAGACTACCGCCGATTACCAGCAGGTTCATCGGGTCACCGGCATGCGCCGCCAACCTGTCTTTGGGGGCAGGCAGATCGGTTAACTCTGCGCGTACCGGATTGCCGATACATTCCCCACGTGGAACCCGTTGTGCCGCTTCGGGGAAGCCAAAATAACTGCGCTTTGCGAAACGACCAAGCAATCGGTTGGTCAAACCTATGACCGAATTCTGCTCATGCAGAAATAGCGGTATATTGAGAATCCAGGCCATCAGGCCCCCAGGACCGGCGACGAATCCACCCATGCCCAGCACCGCCTTGGGACGTAATCGCAGCAGCATAAAGTATGTCTGCCAGCAGGCTCGAACCAGTTTGAACGGGGCCAATAAGAGTGTGATCGCTCCCTTGCCGCGCAAACCCTGAATACTTAACCATTCGATCTCAAAATTGGCCGCTGGCACGACCCACGCTTCAATACCAGCGCGTGTCCCTATCCAGACGACTGTTTCCCCGCTAGATCGCAAATACTCGGCCACCGCCAGAGCCGGGAACACGTGTCCACCGGTTCCGCCGGCCATTACGACGATGGGTTTTTTCGACACCTGGTTCATGTGGCTATCCGCCGATTGGCCGACCGATTGACTCGACGCCGTTCTTTAACAGCCGGAATCCCCTGCCTGGACTGGTATTCACGAAACACCCTAAGCACCAGTCCGACAGCCAGAGACATGATCAACAGGCTATTGCCACCATAGCTGACAAACGGCAATGTCATGCCTTTAGTGGGTAAAGCACCCAAATTCACCCCGATGTTGATTATCGCCTGCAGCGTAATCAGTAGCCCTACACCGTAAGCCAGATAAGCGCCAAACGCCTGCTGGTTCAGTAGCGCCATTTTACCAATCGAAAAACAACGCAAACCGAATAATGCGTAAAGCCCTATCAACAGCACCGTGCCTAGCAGGCCAAATTCTTCGGCGTAAATAGCAAACAAAAAATCGGTGTGCGCTTCCGGCAGGTAAAACAGTTTTTGAATACTGCCACCCAGGCCCGTGCCAAACCAGCCACCACTGCCGATCGCGATCAGAGACTGGGTCAATTGGAACCCGCTGTTAAATGGGTCGGCCCAGGGATCGATAAACGAGGTGATACGCGTGAGGCGGTAGGGCGAGGAAATTGCCAGCAACACCATGATGCACAGGGTGCCGGTCAGGAACAGTACAAACTGTCCGAAACGTACACCACCGAGAAACATCAGGCCAAGCCCGGTCAGCAGCAGTACGGCGGCTGCACCAAAATCCGGCTCGAGTATCAATAATCCACTGGCGAAGGCCATAATCAACATCGGTTTGATGAAGCCCATGGTATTGGTTTGCAGTTCTTGCGAACGCCGGATCAGGTAGCCACTGAGATAAATGATCAAAAACAGTTTCGCCACTTCCGAAACCTGGAAAGTAAACACGCCAAAATTCAACCAGCGCGTGCTACCGTTAACCGTGTGTCCAACACCCGGGATTAACACGATGGCCAGCAGGATGACCGAACCCAGCATCAACAACATGCCATTCTTATGCCAGAATACGAGCGGAATCCTGAAGGTGACCCATACCAGCACCAGGCTCAACAAAATGCGTAGAAACTGCCGTTTGGCATAATAAAATGGGTCACCGGTCTGCTGATCGGCGATACTAATCGACGCCGAGGACACCATAATCAGGCCGATTATAATCAAGGTCAGGTATAACAACAGGATGCTGCGGTCGATATCGGGTGCAAGCTTAAAGGCGGGCTCCACTGCCTGCGATTCACCTCGTATTGCCTGATCAATGCGGTAGCTATACATCGAGTAATCTCCGCACCTGTTGCATGAAGTCATCGCCCCTTGCTTCGAACTTTTCATACATATCGAAGCTCGCACAGGCCGGTGCCAGTAACACACAGTCACCGCGCTCCGCCTGCCCATAGGCTCTGGCGACCGCACATTTCATGCTATCGACGCGCTCGATAAGCGTGGCCCCGCGCCACGCCTGTTCGATAATGTCCGCATCCATACCCATCAGCAGCACGAGCTTCACCCGTTGTTCAAGCACCGGGTAGAGCACACTCATATCGGCATTCTTGGACTGACCACCGGCGATCAGGATAACCGGTCGTTCGCGACCTTCGATCGAAGCTTTCGCCGCACCCACGTTGGTCGCCTTCGAGTCATTAATCCACTCTACCCCATCGGCCTCGGCCACCCACTGACTGCGGTGAGGGAGGCCGGTAAAATGTTTCATCGCTTCGATGATGGCGCGCTTCGAAATGCCCATCTCATGCGCGAGTGCCATGGTAGCCAGACAATTAGCCCAGTTGTGCCGACCGGAAATTTTTAACTCGTTTACATTGAGCCAGGCTTCGGCGCGATGCGCCAACCAGGTGCCGTCATCGTGGATCAACCGAAAGTTCGCCTCGACCTCGGGGTTCAGGCTAAAGGTGATATCGTTGGCGTCATGCCGGGTGGTTTCATCGTCGCTGTTACTGACGCAAACCCTGGCCCCCTGATATATATGCAACTTGGCCTGGATATAGTCGGTGTAGCTTTGATAACGGTCGAGATGATCTTCTGAGACATTGAGTACCGCAGCCACCATAGGTTGAAGCGAGTAGGTGGTTTCCAGCTGGTAACTGGACAACTCAAGCACGTAGAAATCAACCGGCGTTTGCAACAAATCCAGCGCAGGGGTTCCAATATTGCCACCCACGCCGGCACGTTTTCCGTCGCATTCGATCATATCGCCGAGTAATCTGGTCACGGTGCTTTTTCCGTTAGACCCGGTAATTGCCACTACCGGTTTATCCACCGCCTGCGCAAACAATTCGATATCGCCTATGACATGTTTACCCATTTCCGCTGCCTGCCTGATCCGCGTCTGGTGGATCGACAGCCCCGGGCTGACCACCAGGGCATCGGCCCACTCGATCAGATCGGCATCGAGTTCCTGCCTTTCGATTTTTACCTGGGGAAACCGGTTTCGTAGTTGTTGCATATAGGGAGGAATGTCGCGGTTATCCTGCACCTTGCAGCGGTAGCCATGCTTGAGTAAATAGCTCGCAACCGCGAACCCGGTAACACCAAGCCCCACTACCAGATAGTTCAGGTCTTCGTGTTGTTGCGGTTGTTTATCCATGGATAACATCATCGAATCTTCAAACTGGAGAGGCCGATCAATACCAGCACCACGGTGATGATCCAGAAACGAACGATGATTCTGGGTTCCGGCCATCCTTTCAATTCATAATGATGGTGCAGCGGAGCCATGCGAAATATTCGTCGTCCGGTCAATTTAAACGATGCCACCTGCAACACCACCGAAACCGTCTCCACGACAAAAATTCCACCCATGATGAACAGCACCAGTTCCTGGCGTACGATCACCGCGATAGTACCGAGCGCGGCACCCAGTGCCAACGCACCGACATCACCCATGAAAATCTGTGCCGGATAGGTGTTAAACCATAAAAATCCAAGACCAGCGCCTACAATAGCGCCGCAGAACACCACAATTTCACCGACTCCGGGTACATAGGGGATGCCGAGATAACTGGAGAAATTAACGTTACCGGTGAGATAGGCGAATACGCCCAGAGCACCGCCGACCAGTACCGTGGGCAAGATCGCCAGGCCATCGAGACCATCGGTCAGATTCACCGCGTTGCTGCTGCCGACGATGACAAAATAAGCGAGCACCACGTACATCCAGCCGAGGTCGAGTAAAATATCTTTGATAAAGGGTACGATGAGTTGGGTTTCTATCGGGTATTGCGCAGTATAAAACAATACCAGTGCTGCACTCAGCCCAACCACCGATTGCCAGAAAAACTTGGTCCTGGCTGATAATCCCCTGGCATTGCCGTAGACGATTTTCTTATAATCGTCGATCCAGCCGATGGCTCCAAATCCGACCGTTACAAACAGAACCACCCAGACAAATCGCGACGATAAATCGCTCCACAGGATAGTGCTAACCACAATTGCGACCAGGATCAGCGCCCCACCCATGGTTGGTGTACCCGCTTTGCTGAAATGACTTTCGGGCCCATCATCGCGCACACGCTGCCCAATGTTGTAACTCTCGAGATAACGGATCAGACTAGGACCGACGATCAGCGATATCGCCAGTGCAGTGAGTACACCGAGTATCGAACGCATGGTCAGGTACTGGAATACATTGAACCCGCTATGGAACTGGGTGAGATATTCGGACAGGTTATACAGCATGATTGACACTCCCACCGCTATCGTGATTGACCAGAGCCTCGACGAGTTTTTCCATCGCGGCGCTACGCGAACCCTTGACCAGTAGATTCACGCCCTGATGGATCTGTCCAAGGATGCTATCGGCCATGTCGCTGATCTGCTCGAAGCAGTAGCCTGCATCGCCAAACTCCTGGCTCGCGTTGCAGCTCATGGGTCCAATTCCAAATAGTTTTTCCACCCCCAATTGCCTGGCTGTCCGCGCGGCTTGCCGGTGCAAGGCTTCACTGTCATCGCCTAATTCGGCCATATCGCCAAGCGCCAGCCAGGCGCTACCCTTTTGTGCGCACAGCATCTTGATGGCGACTTCCAGCGAGTCGGGATTAGCGTTGTAGGTGTCGTCGATAACCCGGCTAAGGTGCGGACCCTTCAGTATTTGCAGCCGACCCTTAACACCGGAAAAGCCGGTCAGATTTTTCATCGCGATCTCAAAATCGGCCCCGGCCATGATTGCGATCGTAATCGCAGCCAATGCGTTTCGAGCGTTATGTTCACCAAACACCCTAAGGCGCGATTTCTGCTTTTTATCGCCATAGCTAACTTCGAGCGATACGCCCTCCTGCCCATCGCTCCAGTTGGCACCAACGTCCGCATCACAGTCTAGCGCGCAGCTTATCTTGTGCTCGGCGGCGCATATCGAATCCCAGTATTGACTCGCCGATTCGTCAAGATTAAATACCGCGCGATGATGCGCCTGGCAATAGGCGTACAATTCTCCCTTCGCTTCAATCACTCCCTGCAGGGACCCGAATCCGGCCAAATGGGCTGCCGCCGCATTGTTGACATAGACGATATCCGGCTCGGCTATCTGTGCCAGGCTGGCTATCTCCCCCGGGTGATTGGCCCCCAGTTCGACAATCGCATAACGATCATCCACGGACAAATCGAACAGGGTCAAAGGCAGACCGATATCGTTATTGAAATTACCCTGGGTCGCATGCGTGGGTGCCTGTTTAGTCAGTATCTGGCGCAGCATTTCCCTGACCGTGGTTTTACCATTGCTGCCAGTAAGCGCGATTACCGTAGCCTGACAGGCATGACGCCAGTGATTAGCGAGTCGCGCCATCGCCAGCCTGCAATCGACGACGCGTATTTGCGGGATTTCGCATGCGCTTTCGACTTCCACCAAAGCGGCTACCGCACCATTGCGACAGGCACTCCCGACATAATCATGCCCGTCAAGCCGGTCGCCACGAATAGCTATAAACAGCCGGCCAGAGCAATCCTTGCGGCTATCGATGGTGACGCCGCGAAATGACTTTCCTGGTATTGGATCGCTAGTATCGGCGACCAATTCAATTAACGCTTGCAGGCTCATTTCGATCATGTCGCCGCCTGCATAATGCGCTGCACCACCTGTCGGTCGCTGAACGGAATGCGTTCTCGCCCGATGATCTGTTCCTGTTCGTGTCCCTTACCGGCAATCACCACCAGATCGTCAGCACTGGCTTCGGACAGCGCATACTCGATGGCCGCCTGTCGATTGTGCACGACACGGGCCCTCTCCGGGTGGCGCAAACCTTTGAGAATTTCAGCGACTATATTCTCGGGGTCTTCGGTACGCGGGTTGTCGTCGGTGATAATCACCCGGTCGGCCAGCTGCTCGACCGCGCTGCCCATTCCCTGGCGCTTGCCCTGGTCACGGTCACCACCGCAACCAAATATGCACCAGAGCTGCCCCCTGGTGTATTCGCGACAGGTGGTTAAGCAGGCCCGCAAAGCCTGTTCGGTATGCGCAAAATCCACCACCGCCATGGCCAGACCGCCGTGACCGCTAAATTTTTCCATACGTCCTGGTATCGGTTTCAGGCCGGTAACCGCCTGCTGAATCTGTTCGCGATCCAGCCCGAGCGCGATCAGAATCGAAATGCAGGCGAGCGTATTCTCGATATTGAATCGCCCCATTAACGAGGTTGATGCCAGAATTTCTCCATGCGGCGTTGTTACCCGCATATCGAGGCCCCGATCGGTCACTTCGCTACTCAATAGCCTGACTTCTGCATCGGCTGGCGCGGTGGTTATCGACGCCGAGTAACGCACTGGTCCCTCGGATTCGAATTCCTGACTCAGGGTACGCCCTAGTGCATCGTCGACATTCAACACCCGGGCAGATAAATCGAACTCGCGAAACAGCCTCGCCTTGGTTTCGGCGTATTGCGCCTGACTCCCATGGTAATCAAGGTGGTCGCGTCCCAGATTGGTGAGTACCGCGATATCGAAGCGGCAACCGTTGACACGAAATTGATCGAGCGCATGCGACGATACTTCCATGACCACGTATTCGCATTGTTGCAGGTAGAATTCGTGCAACCAGGTCTGTAGTGTTACCGCGTCGGGCGTGGTCAGTGCAGAGGGCTCTAACTGGTTGCCTACGCCGTAACCGAGCGTACCGATACTGGCGACGGCTTTTCCTATGCCTCCCAATGCCTGGGTGAGTAGATGGGTGACGCTGGTTTTTCCATCGGTACCGGTGACGCCGATTAATTTCAGATACTTGCCCGGCTCGTTGTAAAAGCGGCTGACGATCTCCCCGTTGATCTGGTTTAAGCGTTCCAACGGTATCCAGTGGGTTTGAATCTGCTTACTCAAAAGCGCAATACGTTGCTCGCAATATTCATCCTGCAAGTCATACAGGACAGCTACCGCACCGGCTTTGACTGCATCGATAGAAAAATCAATACCCTGGGTATCGATACCCTGCAGGGCTATAAACAATGAACCTTTTCGCGCCGCCCGACTATCACTGACGATATCTACAATCTCTATTTCGGGCAGGGTTTCGCTCGAGGTAAAATCACGCAGTAGCTCGATCAGCGATTTACCCGAGCGCTTAGCTTTGCCGGTCATCACGCCCCCTGCTCCTTATCAATTACTCCAGCCTGCAAGGCAGGTAAGTCATCGGGCGCTATATCCAGAATTCGCAGAGCATTCGCCATCACCTCCTGAAATACAGGCGCTGCTACCGTGCCGCCGTAATATCCGTTTTGGGTTGGTTCGTCGATCATCACCGCCATCACCAGCCTTGGGTTGCTGGCGGGCGCGATACCAGCAAAAACAGCGATATAGTCATCTTTTTGATAACCACCGTCGATACTCTTTTTGGCAGTGCCGGTCTTGCCCGCAATGCGATAGCCCGATACCGCCGCCTGGTTTGCAGTACCACCAGGGGCGACTACCTGCTCTAGCATTTCCATCATCATCGCCGCAGTAGATGGTTTCATCACATGACGTGCAATTTGATTTTCCTGCACTTCCTGTGGTTCTTTTTTAATCAGGCTGAGATCGATTTGCCGGCCACCGTTGGCAATCACTGCGTAGCCCCTGGCCAGCTGCGTAATCGACACGGATAACCCATACCCGAACCCCATGGTCGCGTGATCCAGTGGTTGCCAGTCCATGTAGTGCCTGAGGTAACCGGCGGATTCGGCAGGAAACGAAACGCCCACAGGTTCACCAAAACCGTAATCCTTGAACGCTTGCCACAGATCCTTTCCCTGCATCGATAGTGCGATATGCGCTGCGCCGACATTGCTCGATTTTCGCAATATGCCGGCAAGGTCAAGTTCACCGTAATTCCTGATATCCTTGACCGGATGCCCTTCCACCATGAACCAGCCGGGTGCCGTATCGATTCGGCTTTGGCGATTGTATAAACCCCGGTCGATAGCAGCTGCAAGCGTAAAGGGTTTGATCACCGATCCGGGCTCGAATACATCCGTCAAAGCCCGGTTACGACGCAGTGCTGCACTCTGGTTTTTACGTTGATTTGGGTTGTAGGATGGCTGGTTTACCATCGCCAGGATTTCACCTGTGCGCACGTCAAGCAATACCGCACTACCGGATTTTGCTGCATGATATTTAATCGCACGCGCGAGACTGCGATAAGCGATATATTGCAGGCGCATGTCGATACTGGACGTCAGGTCGTTGCCGGACCGGGCCCGTTTTACCTGGGCAATTTCTTCCACTACCGCACCCTTGCGGTTGCGGATCACTCGACGCTTTCCGGGCTGGGCTTTAAGCCAGTCTTCGTATACCAGCTCCAGACCTTCCTGTCCGCGATCGTCAATATCGGTAAAACCGACCAGGTGCGACACCACTTCTCCGGCCGGATAGTAGCGATGGTATTCACGTTGCAGGTAAACACCCTCGACACCATCCGCTACCTGCCTCGCCAGCCCGGGCTCAAGTTGGCGCTTCAGGTAAACAAATTCCCTGTCGGCCTTCCGTTTGAGCAATGTAACAGTCGCCGGGTAGTCAAGCTTGAGCTTTTTAACCACCTGCTTGAGCGCCGGCAGATTTCTCAGGATCTCGCCTGGATTGACCCAAACCGAATCGACCGGTGTACTAATCGCCAGGGGCGTGCCGAATCGATCCATGATCGTACCCCGATAGGCCGGGGTTTCTATCATGCGAATTTGCCGCTGCACCCCCTGGCTGGATAAAAAGTCCTTTTCGACGATCTGAAGATACAGCGCGCGCGCCACCAGAGCGCCCATCAGGCCCAGCAGCACACTGATGACAAAATAGTGTCGCAGTGCGTAAAACCTGGCCTGATTAGGACTCTCTCGCAACTTGCTCACGGCAATTGCACCACTTGAACGTTTTCAGGGAGCAGCATTTTGAGGGTCTTGCGCGCTTTCGATTCAACATTGCTATGGGTGGCGAGGGTACTGTTTTGCAACTGTAATCGCCCCCACTGGATCACTTGCTGATCCTGTAATTTCTGGACATTTCTGAGCTCGGAAAACAGAATTCGGCTCTCGTGCTTCACGTAAACCACGCTCAGAGCGCTGCCGATAACCATCGCTAGCAGCACGGTTAACCAGTACATTCTGGCCATCAGGCTGTTCTCTCTGCGATTCGCAGTACTGCGCTTCTGGCTCTCGGGTTTAGCGCCAGCTCCCTGACCCCTGCCCTGATCATTTTACCGATCACCTTGAGGCGAATAGATGCGATCAAATCGGCGTCCCGCACCGGCAAACCCCGGGGGATTCTGGGCTTGCTGCTGTGATTCTTGAAAAATCGTTTCACCAGGCGATCTTCGAGCGAGTGAAAGCTGATCACCACCAGGCGGCCACCAATTTTCAATATGTCAAATAGGGAATCCAGGAAACGACCGATTTGAGCCAGCTCCTGGTTAATATGGATGCGAATCGCCTGAAAACTGCGCGTCGCTGGATGCTTGTGACGCTTGCCCTGCGGTACACACCGGCTGATCAATTCCGCTAAGCTGGCTGTATCTTCGATCGGTTGTTGCTGCCGGACTTCGACTATCTTTCGTGCGATGCGCCGCGCATGGCGTTCTTCACCATATTCCCAGAGCACATGCGATATTTCCTTTTCGTCGGCTCGCGCCAGCCATTGGGCAGCCGATTCACCCTGGGTAGGATCCATGCGCATATCGAGCCGTCCATTTTTCTGGAAACTGAACCCGCGAGAAGCATCGTCTAGCTGTGGCGAAGAAACACCCAGATCGAGCAGCACACCGTCGACGCACTGTGTCAATTCCATCGCTACCAGTCTCTGGTACAAATTCGCGTAGTCGTCGTGCAAAATCGTAACCCGGCTGTCTTTGCCGATGGTATTTTGTGCCACTTTTATCGCGTCGGGGTCCTTGTCCATCACGATCAGGCGACCATTTTCGCCCAGGCAACTGAGAATCGATTGCGCATGTCCACCCCGTCCATAAGTACCATCGACATAAATTCCATCGGGTCGAACATTCATATGTTGCATGACTTCGTCGTGCATTACGGGGGCATGACTGAAACTCTTCTCGGTCACAGGGTCAACTCTGACAGGGCTTCGGGCATGTCGCCGTCGGTTTTGTTGGCCAGCCATTCATCCATGCGTTGACCCCATATGATTTCGTCCCACAATTCAAATTTCTTGCCCTGCCCGATCAGCACCACTTTCTTACCGAGCTGTGCGTATTCGCGCAACGGGTTAGACAGCAACATCCGGCCATTGCTATCGACCTCCACCTCCGTCGCGTGACCGATAAGAAGACGCTGAATGCGCCGGGTTATCGGGTTAAAACTGGGTAAGGATTCGATTTTTTCTTCGATGCTTTCCCATTCATTGAGCGGGTAAATGAGCAGGCAGGGTTGTTCGGTGTCGATGGTGATAATAAGCTGACTATCGCAGGTCTCAAGCAGACGTTCACGGTAGCGCGCTGGCAGTACGATCCTGCCTTTCGCATCCAGTGATAAATTGGAAACTCCTCGAAATTTATGCACGGCCTAACCCACATTTATGCCACTTTATGACACTTTTACCCACCAGACGACACAATATTGCTTTTTTAGGCCACAAGTCAAGTACTTTCAGGGTTTTGAATCAGGGTTTTTCCCAATAATGTCAATCACTTAGCGTAAAAATGTGACACAATTTGACATATATTCAAGAAAAACGATAACTTAGATGGATTACTTAAAGTAAAACATTAACAAATGTTGCTTTTTGGAACGTTTTTATACGAATCGAATGAGTAAGTCAGCCTGTAAGCCGGGTTCTGTCGAGGATAATCATTCATCTGGACTGAAAGTCACCTCTCAGCCTCAAGCGACCAACCCGAAAACGACGCGGACTACGTCATGGTTTTCCTATTTGGTCTTGCTCCGAGTGGGGTTTACCTTGCCACTTCTGTTACCAGAAGCGCGGTGCGCTCTTACCGCACCCTTTCACCCTTACCAGCCGAAACTGGCGGTATTCTCTCTGTTGCACTGGCCGTAGGCTCGCGCCTCCCAGACGTTATCTGGCACTCTGTCCTGTGGAGCCCGGACTTTCCTCCAGCTCGATATCAAACGATATGCGAACCAGCGATTATCCAGCTGACTTGGAAGAAATGATAACCCAAACTTTATTCTGGAGTCTAATAAAAAATCCGAATAGGCCCTATGGAGCCTCTGATTAAGTCTGGGCAAATCATACAGGGAGTTGGTATTATGAATATCAGTGGTAGGCCAATTGCTTTAACAGGGTAAACTTTTCATCGGTTTGCAAAAAGGGGTTTATCGCCGTTAACATTTTTTTGCGCTCCTTCGAGCGAACCCAGTAATTCCAGGCGCTTTCAGTAGACCACCTGGCAATCACGACATAGTGGTTTGGCTGCCTGGAATCCATCAGCGATTCCCCCGAAATATAACCGGGTGCGGCGGTCATCGCATTCGATAATTTCCCGATTGCTGTTTCGTAGGGCGTTTCGAGTCCTTCGGCGATATGCCGCTCAATTATTACAGTAATCATTTATTAGGATTCTGGTGTCGAGAAAAGGTGGTATGAAAGATTACCTATACCTGAGCAGTCAGTCTAGCCCTTACCGGAATCATTGCTACCGATAGTCGCTAATTAAACCTTATGCAATAAAGTACAAAAACCGGCAACAATAATTTGTTAAAAAACCGCCCATAGTTATACAATCGTCCGCATCTGAATTAATCCCATGAGTGAGGGCACAGTCTATGAGCTGGCAACGACAAATTTTGCGGGTAAACCTGAGTAAAGGCGAATGCACTATCGAGCCGTTGAACATGGAATGGGCGCAACTATATCTGGGCCAACGCGGATTGGGCAGCAAGTATTTACTGGAAGAAATGGATCCGGCAGCCGATCCGCTCTCGGCCGAAAACAAGCTGATTTTTGCCACCGGCCCGCTCACTGCCACGATGGCTTCGACCGGTGGCCGTTTTTCCGTAATCACCAAGGGAGCGCTCACCGGTGCGATTGCCTGTTCGAATTCAGGGGGCAAGTTTGGTGCCGAACTCAAGCTCGCCGGCTACGATCTGCTGATTGTCGAAGGGGCTTCAGACAAGCCGGTTTATCTTCATATCGAAAATGACCAGGTCGAGCTATGCGATGCGGGCGAAATATGGGGTAAAACGGTATGGCAAACCGAAGAGATGCTGAAACAAAAGTATCTTGATCCATTGATGCGTTTCGCCTCGATCGGCCAGGCTGGCGAAAATCTTTGTCATTTTGCCTGCATCGTGAACGATTTACACCGCGCGGCCGGACGCTCCGGCGTCGGTGCGGTAATGGGCGCCAAGAAGATTAAAACCATCGCGGTGCGCGGTAGCCTGGGTGTCAGGAACACCGACCCGGCTGCATTTTTCAAGATCGTCAACGACGTCAATGCACGCCTGACCGACCGTGACGGGATGAGTGCCGATGGCACTTTGGCGATGATGGATGTGACCAACCGCTTTGGCAGCCTGCCCACGCGTAACAATCGGGGCGTGCAATTTGAGGGAGCGGAAAAGCTCAATCCTGAAGCGATGCATACGCCTAATGCAAATGGTCACACCAATCTGGTTACCAATGCCGCCTGTTTTGGCTGCACCATCGGCTGCGGGCGTATTTGCAAAATCGATCCGACGCATTTCTCCGTGAAAGACAAGCCCGAATACCACGGTGCTTCCGGGGGCCTCGAATATGAAATGGCTTATGCACTCGGCTCCGCGGTAGGCGTGGACGATATCGATGCCGCGACCTATGCAGGATTTTTGTGCAACGAATACGGTATGGATCCGATATCGCTTGGCGGTACTATTGCTGCGGCGATGGAGTTATTCGATATCGGCGCGCTTAGCGAAAAAGACACCGGGGGCATCAAGCTGGAATTTGGCTCTGCCGAAGCCCTGTGTACCATAACCGAACTAACCGCTCGCGGTGAGGGCTTCGGTAAAGATATCGGCCTCGGCTCCAGGAGGCTCACCGAAAAATATGGTCATCCCGATTTATCCATGTCGGTCAAGGGCCAGGAATTTGCGGCTTACGATGGGCGCAGTATGCAGGGTATGGGCCTGGCCTACGCCACCAGCAATCGCGGTGCCTGCCATTTACGCGCCGACCCTTATGAGCACGATTTTGAAACCACTGACATCACCGGCAAGGCTAAAATAGTCAAGGTTTCGCAGGACGAAGTCGCGTTTATCGATTCCACTGGCCTGTGTTTGTTTCCGGCCGGTTGCGGCTGGAACCTGGACGATTATCGACAACTCGTCGATGCGGCCTGCGAGGGCGAGTGGGACACGGAGCGGATGAGGGAAACCGGTGAGCGAATCTGGAATATGGAGCGAATGTTTAACCAGCAAGCCGGGCTTGGCCGAAAGGACGACACACTGCCCAAACGTATCCTCGAAGAGCCGGCAAGCTCGGGCACGGGTAAAGGCCTGGTATGCCGACTCGATGAAATGCTGCCCGAGTACTACCAGTTACGCGGCTGGGACGACGATGGAAACCCGAACGCAGAAACCAGACGCCGTCTGGGCCTCGATTAATTCCGACACCCTGGCCCGACGATGCCGGTCACGGTCAAATTATTCGGTGCCTTGCGCGAGTTTCTACCCGCTGGCAGCGGTTTCAATAGTTGCCAGCTCAGCATCGCTCCAGGCCAGTTACTCGGCGAGGTGCTCAGCCAGCTACCGATCCCCGGGCACAAGCCTTACCTGGTAATCGTTAACGACGAAAAAATTGACTCGAAGGATTACGCGTCAATACAAATTCATGAAAACGATGAGATCGTGCTGTTGCCACCGATCAAGGGTGGCTAGTCGGCTAATCGAGTTCTAAAGCAAGCTGATACAACGCATTCTTTTTTTTGCCGCTGATTTTGCTGGCGAGTTGTACGGCCTTTTTAAGCGGCATTTCAGTCATTAAAAGCCTGAGCAACTCGATGTCGTCTGCACTCGATTGCTTAGCATTCTTGCTGCTCGGATTATCGATCAGAACGACGAATTCTCCCCTGGCAAGCGAGGCATCCTGAGCAAACATTGCGAGCAGTTCCTCGGCTCTACCGCGCAGGAATTTTTCGTACACCTTGGTCAATTCCTTGGCGACAACGATGTAGCGATCGGGAAAAACCTCTGCCAACTGTTCGAGCAGGCGTAGTATCCGATGGCTCGATTCGAGCAATACCAGGGTTCCATTTTGCTTTTTTATAGCCTGCAATTTATCGATGCGTTCCTTGTTCTTATGCGATAGAAATCCATAGAAACTAAACTGGTCGGTAGGAACCCCCGCCCCACTCAATGCCGCGATGATACTACTGGGGCCGGGGATGGGGGTCACTGTAAGGCCCGCTTCATGAACCGCCTTTACCAGGACGTAACCAGGGTCAGAAATCAACGGAGTCCCGGCATCGGATATCAAAGCGATATCCGTGCCAGCCATCAGCTTTTCGATCACTTTTTCTATGCGCGCCCTTTCGTTGTGCTCGTGCAACGAGACGAGTTCTTTGCGAATGCCGAAGTGCTTGAGCAAGCGAGCGCTATGGCGTGTATCTTCCGCTGCTATCAAGTCTACACTTTTGAGCGTATCCAGGGCGCGCAGGCCAATATCGTCGAGATTTCCGATAGGGGTTGCCACAATATACAGTACGCCGCTCATGCAAAAGAGTGTACAATGAAATCGATATCGATGGCCCAGTTCATTGCCTGATTAGCGCGATGGCGACAACTACCATTTCAAGTACCAAAACAACCAGAAACCGATGAATCCATTCCGTCCGAAAATAGGGTTAATTATAATACTGGCTGTCGTGGTAGCTGCCTGCCAGTCGGTGCCCAAAACGACTACGACTGAAGTACCTGAAGCCGGCCTTGCCGATATCGACGACGCTGCCCTACTCACCGAGACCCAAAAGGAGCTCATACGAGCCTTTTCGCTGGAAACCGACGAACAATGGATGCAGGCTGCCCTGGCCTACCAGGAATTAGCAGAAAAAATCACCCAGCCAGAACGATCGGCTTATTTCATCAATGCCGCACTGATGCTTTACAACGCCGAGCGCCACCGCTACATCGAAGTTTATTTTGAGTCTTTGCAGGAAACCGACATCCTGCCGCAGGACCAGGAAAACAAAGCCACCCTGCTCGCCGGCAGTTATTTTGGTATTGGTAAGATTTACCAGAGCCTGGCCAACCTGCCCGATATAGAGGCCATAAGCGACTACCGCTTCAAGGCACTTGCGCTCAAAATCAGAGCCATGGGAGTACTGGCGATCGGCAAACCCATGGAGAGTATGCGATTGCGTATCCAGATTGGCCAGTTTCTCAAAACCGATAAGGCTATTGAAAACAACCACCAGTTTATCTGGGAGGCACTCAATCGACTCAGCGAGCGCACGATAATCAAGGCATTATCGGAGCGCCTCACCGCGAATATGCGTGGCTGGTTTGAATTAAACCTGATCGCTCGCCGTTCCAACATGCTGCCAGCAAAAATCGAACCCTGGGTCAGTCAGTGGTATAAGCTCTACGGTGACCACGCTGCGGGCAAATATTTCGCCATTAACTTGCTTGAAGACAGCAAGCGTATCTACATCAAACCACGCAAAATAGCGTTGATGTTACCGTTTTCAGGGCGCCTCGAAAAAGTATCCCAGGCGGTACAAAAGGGATTCATGTACGCCTATTATCAGGACAGGGATTCGGCGCCCGAACTGGAAGTGATCAATGCCAGTACCGATCCAGCCGAGTTTAATATCCAATATCAAAAAGCAATCCAGGATGGTGCAGACTTTATCGTCGGTCCGATTAGCAAGGATCTGATCGGCTATTTGCAAAATCGGGAGAAAACGGAGGTTCCTACCCTGGCCCTTAACTATGCGGAAGAAACCAGGGAAGCCATGCTGAACCTGTACCAGTTTGGCTTAAGGCCGGAAGATGAGGCAGAACAGATTGCAGATTTGGCGCTCGCCGAGGGCAGAAATCATGCCGTCACGCTGGTACCCGATACCGACTGGGGTGCTCGTTTGCAGCGAGCCTTTACCGAGCGTTTCGAAATGCTTGGTGGGCGCGTGGTTGGTGCGGAGGTTTACCCGTCGAAGAAAAACGATTATTCGGCCGCGATCAAGAAATTGTTGAACCTGACCAGCAGCGAACAGCGTCGAACCCTGATCCAGCAGACCATCGGGCAAAAGACCAGTTTCGAATCCAGGCGACGCCAGGATGTCGACATGGTATTTATCGCCGCTAACCCACGCCAGGCACGTTTAATCAAGCCCCAATTGAAATTTTATCGTGCGCAAACGCTGCCTGTTTATGCCACCTCGCATATCTCGTCCGGTAGCGGGAATCCTGATGATGACCGGGATTTAGACGGGATCTTGTTCGTCGATATTCCATGGATGCTCGACAATGCGCAAAACCGGGATTTTCGGCAAGTAAGCAAATTATGGCCCGACTTCAGTAAGCGCTTCAGCCGTCTGTTTGCGCTTGGCATCGATGCTTATCGGATGATACCGTCGTTACGCCGACTGATGATCCATCCGGGCGAATCCGAACTACTCAATACGGGACGTTTAACGGTAGATAAAAATGGGCACGTCAAGCGTGCGTTATTGATGGCCACTTACGAAAAAGGCGTAGCCCGGCTTTTACAGCAACCGCTGGAAACAGTTAATCCTGTCAGCGAACTACAATAATAGTACCCTCGAATGAACTGGAACAGGCGCAAAGGATTGCACTACGAATCCCAGGCACGCGACTATCTGGTGCGTCGTGGCTTAAAGCTCGTAACTGAAAATTACCTTTGCCGCTTTGGCGAAATTGATTTAATCATGTTACAGCAGGAGTCCCTTTGTTTTATCGAGGTCAAGTATCGAAAAAACCAGGGCTATGGTGGCGCAATTTCGGCGATCCCGCCGCAAAAACAGCGAAAGATTGTAAAAACTGCGCTATTCTTCGTCGCCGAACACAAAACCCTGGCGCAACGCGCGATGCGATTCGACGCCCTGATAATACAACAGCATGCGGCTGGGGACAGCGAGGTTGACTGGATTCAAAACGCATTTTATGCAGAATAACTAATGAACGATATCGACAACCGCATCCAAAACGCCTTCAAGGCCAGTATCGAAACCAAGCAACAGTCGCTTAGCGTGCTTGCTGAATCGATCGAGCTGGCCTCCACTATGCTCAACCAGGCGTTAATCGGCGGGCACAAGATACTCTCCTGTGGCAATGGCGGCTCGGCAAGCGATGCCCAGCATTTTTCTTCCGAATTATTAAACCGCTATGAGCGCGATCGCCCAGGACTGCCAGCCATAGCGCTGACCACCGACAGCTCAACCCTGACTTCAATCGCCAACGATTATGACTATCGACAGATTTTTTCCAAACAAATAAACGCGCTTGGTCAACCAGGGGATCTGCTGCTTGCGATCAGCACCAGTGGACAGTCGCCGAATATCGTAGAGGCGATTCAGGCGGCCAGAGAAAACGAAATTCAAGTCATCGCTCTGACCGGCAAAGACGGCGGTAGCATTGGCAAGATGCTGGATGAAAATTCGATCGAGATACGAGTACCGTCCAACGTCACCGCCAGAATCCAGGAGGTGCATATACTGGTGATTCACATCCTGTGTGAATTGCTAGATTTACAGTTGCTCGGGCCGGCTGAGTAAAATACCTGCAAATTCAAGATTCAAGACTTGACCACGGTTTGCGATCAATTTTAAATTGCTCTAACGTGAAGCTCGGCCGCACGCGTTTAGCGGATCGGTTGCAGCTTTTTGTTAGATTTTGGCAATCCCCCGGTCTTCTCTATTAGCTCAACGGTTCGCAGGAATGCACAATAGAACCAGCTAGTCTGCCTATGTTCCGGTAGGTACTCAGGCGGAACTTTCACAGGCTTGAATTCGCATTTCTTCTCCTGTGTGGCTGCCTCCGTGGCAGCTTTGGTAACGACCGGCCAGGGAATCCATGCGAACGGACCGCGTTCACCTTTCACACCTTGAGCAACATCGGCTACCGAATTCGAGAAGAATGTAGCTGGTTGAAATCGGGTCCTGGCAAAATAGGTTGTGTAGCCTGTCTCCAGAATCTTCGTCCGACTGTCGACCACCCTCCTAAGGTCCGCTTCCGCGAAGGCACCATTAGATTCCTCAATTACTTCCCGAATGGCGGCGTCCAACGGGCCCTCGTTTCCATCGACAGTCCCACCAAGCACGCCCCATCCACGTTTCATTTGATGGACGTGCTTGTGGTCTGCCATAAGAACGTACGGAGTGTCTTCGATGTTTGCGTATATGAGAAAACCAGCTCCTGCCCCAAATACTTCCGCCGAGGCGATAAGCGCAGAAAGAACGAGTGAAGTACGAATGATGCAATGCGTCACGCTATACATCGAGACCCCCTGATTTGAATCTAACGCTCGAAATAATTCGCGCCGCTTTTAGGCGTCGAATTGAGTGACTGGTTATGCGGCATTGAAATTGACCTTATGGACACTGCCAAGCTTGATACGTTTTTTTGCCTGCCAAAGATCATACGCATCTTGCATGGCAAGCCAGCTTTCGGGGCTGCGGCCTAATGATTTAGAAAGGCGTAAGGCCATTTCAGGGCTAATACCGCTCTGCATTTTTATTACCCTGTTTAGGGTAGAAGCCGCTACATTAAGCCGATCAGCCAGAAAGCGGCAACTCAAATTAAATGGCTCCATATAGGTGGCCTGAATAAACTCGCCAGGGTGCGGAGGGTTGTGCATAGCCATTAGTGATAATCCTCGTAGTTGACGATATATATATTGCCATCGGAAAACTCAAAGGTGATGCGCCAATTGGCATTTACGGTAATTGACCATAAGCCTTTCAGGCCGCCTTTAAGCTGGTGTAGCCGATAACCTGGGATGTCAAGATCTTCAATGTGTTGCGCAGTGTCCAGGGCGGCAAGTTGCATACGAAGTTTTTTAGTATGTTTTGCCTGAATTCCCTTCGTACTGCCAGTTTTGTAGAAAGCTAGCAGGCCTTTGTGCTTGAAGGACTTGATCATTTGCTAAAAGTGTAGCATGTTGCGCAACACAGTCAAACCACATAACGCTCGAAATAAGCAGCGTGTTTTTTACGTCCGATTGATTGACTTGTTAGGGCCTTTTGCCTCATCATGTACGGCATATCCGTACATGATGAGGCTGCTACTAATGGACAGCATAAGCGTTAATAAATTTAGAGACAACTTAAAAAGCTTTATAGAACAAGTTGTTACCAGCCATTTGCCACTCAAAGTAACTCGCCGCAGCGGAGAAGACTTTGTCGTTGTCAGTGCCGAGGACTGGGAGCGTGAACAAGAAACGCTAATTGTTTTACAAAACAACGATTTAATGCGACAGATTGCCGCTTCAATGGCTACCCACACAAAAGGAAAGGGATATACACCAACTACAGGGGAGATGAATGAGATCACCGGTGTTTGAAGGCAACACATGGGCAGCTTACGAAGAACTCAGGCAAAAGGATAAAAAATTGCACAAAACGCTATGCCGGTTGTTGAAAGAAATGCTTCGTGACGATCCAGGTGCTGGAACAGGAAAGCCTGAGCCATTAAAGCATAACCTCTCTGGTTTATGGTCTCGCCGCATAAGCCAGAAAGACCGGGTTATATATAAATACGATAGCAAGTACATTTATATTTTTGCTATTGGTGGTCATTATGATCAATTTTGATTGCCCTGACGCCTGGCATGTGCGGTGAGCCACGCAGTGGCGAATCCGACACCGCTCAGCGTGTGACCATGATCGTTGGTTATGCGGCTTTTACTGCTGCTGCTTGTACTTCTTTGGGAAGGTGTGCATCTATAAAACATGTGGCGGGGTAGAGATAGTCATCTCCAGACTCATCTACTACTCGAATGTAACCTATTTCTTCTGCTTCAGGATCTGAAACAACTTCATAGATTTTTCTTTTCTCCAATGAAACTGGATAGTCCACTTTATCGATGCAGATGACAAATTTAGGTTGACTCATAATTTATTTCAAGAATCGTTTAATTTTATACTCTTTTCGACCAATTCCAGTTGCTTCGTACCAGTGTAGCTCTACTTGCTTCTGAGCTCCATTCTCAAATTCTATATTCGCAATACCTTTCCGTTTTCTCCAACGGTCTTTACCATAAATACAGCGTGTCGGGCAACTTCTCTAATTCCATTACCAGAGGGAAAAGTTTTCTCATTTTAAATTTCGCCAATTATATTGAAATTCATTCAGCTTTATCTGGCCGTATAACGTTTAAGTTCAGCGGCGCGTTTTTTGCGTCCGCTGGAACGCCTTGTTAGCCATGACATCGTGCAACCCGCCTGAAACATACTTATGAAGAACACTAGAAACTAATGTTTGATACGGGATGCCTTCTTCAAGTGCACGTCTTTGTAATAAAGCCAAATCGCGATTTGAAATCCTGATATTAATACGCTTATCTTTTTTGAAAGTTTCTTTTGCTACTGATTGAAGGTACCTCTTGCGTTCGGGAGTAAGCACAGACTTGAATTCTCCAGCCTCAAAAGCTTTAAGAATTTCTTTCTCCTCTGCGCTAAGCTTATATTCGTTCATAACTTTTATCCTAAATACTGTTTGGTAGCTTTTCTGCTTGGAATCACGGTTTTGAGAAAAATCTCCTTTCGGTTTTCAACATATGGCACTAAATGAACATAATCATCAACGCTAATAACAAATATGCGTTGCTCTGGACATTTTTCGCTGTTTGGATGCACAATGTCATCCAATAACTGTCCTTGCTGTATATAAAACACAATATCCTCAAATGAAATACCGCGCTCTGCGATTAGCTGTTGGTTCTTTGTGGAATTCCAGTTAACCGGCTTCATAAATGGAAGCATAGCACAGGTGTGTGCCTATTGGCATCAGATTGCTTGAATGGCTAACGTCTGAGTTAAGCGGCGCAGCGAAGCTGCGTCCGGTGGAGGCCGTTGGCCGGATCGAACTTTAACGATTTGTTAGATTTCTTGCACACTCTGTATCCGTTCTACTATTGGTTCCAACTGACGGCTACCATGAACTACCGCAACAATTAGAATACGCTCCGACTCAATGCGATAAATAATGCGGTATTTATGAACAAACCGTTCACGATAATCTGGGTTTCGAATTTCCGGAACAACTCGGCCTAACTCAGGGTTGTCAGGAATAGATTCTGAGAGTGACACCATTCGAGCAACAACAGCTCGCGCGTAGTAACTTGAATCACGCTCTATCTAAAGCGCTATTGCTTCAATATCCTCAACAGCTTCGGGCGACCATCTTAATTGTCGAGCCATTTCCCCAGTCGCTGTTTGGCTTCATCATGTGAAAGCGTTCCCTCGAACTCTGCTCGTTCTACGCCACGTTTCACCTTCTCAAGGACATAAAGATGGTATTGAATGTCCTCTAGGCTTGTGTCATCTGGTAAGGTTTCCAGCATTGACGCGACTTCCGATTTAGCAGTGCCCATAGAATTAACCTCTGATCTAATACCTCTAATCTTACCACTTGGGTATTTCCAAGAATCTAACAGTTTACTATACAGAATAGTGGATGTTATCACACTAGGCAGAATTGATTCATAGGTGCAGTATCCACGGCATGCGTTATCCCAATTTGGCACCGACCAGCCCCTTGCGAATAGCTGAACTCGGTCGTGGCTCTCGATGGCAACAATACATCCGTCTGTTGTCTTTGCGCAAGGTTCCGGAAAAAGCACATCGGTATTACGTGAAACAGGTAGAGGACCTGATCAGAGTATAAGTCGGATAAAAGCCCTTTTTCCAAAAGTCCATGTCTATTGAATGTCTTTTCACCTCAGTTCCGCCACCAGCAGGGTGAAAAGCAGTGAAAATCAACGACTCAATTACCATGATATTCCAGGAAATGGGATTTTGTTTTACTTACACTCCATGTTGGTGTTTTACTAGCGTGACTCGCTCGTTATCAAGCGGTATATGAATGCGCGAATCAACGCGAATACAGACGCGATTTTCAGATAGGGGATCGTATCCATCCTAATCATGTTGATTAATTTTCAGGGGTCCGGTGCACCAGGATCTTTTTCAATCGAGGCCTGGTGATCTTCTAAAACCTGGTACAAGGGAAAATCTACCCAGGTGTCGTTGAGATAATTGAGTTCGGGTACTTCTTCTTTTGGGTCTACCAGCAGATTGTAGACTGTAGGATAAGCCAAGTTTCTGATTGCATAACTATCTTCATCGATTTCCTTGAGAAGCAATTTCCAATTGCGCCATTTCACACCAAAAAGCTCGTTGCCGATATAAATGATGACGGACTCTCGAGCGGA
>JADFMY010000197.1 GCA_022563685.1 Pseudomonadota bacterium
ACCGAGCGAGTCGATTGTGGACAAGGAAGGCGAAACAGACAATGTTCAGCATTGTCGATGCAGCCTGACGCAGGCCACGACCGACGCAGCCGGTCGAAGCCAGAGAGTTATCAGGATAGGCTCTAAGCTCGACTTTTGCCATTTTATATAATCACGCTGCCTGACTCAGGTAGTCCAGCAGTAAGTTCCTTAATTTGGGCGATAGTTTTTTGAAACCCTTACGATACGAAGCCTTTTCAAAAATAGTTTTCTGCCAAAACAAGCGTCGTACGGCCGCGATGGCATCCGAGAAGGTAGGCTCATCTTTAATGTACCATTGCGTCCGTCGTACTCGGAGACGATGATGGAGCGTATGCTTAGCAAAAATCAAACAGACCACGCTGAAAAGACCCAGCAGACACGGGGCGGTACGCAGCACCGACTTGGCCACATATTGCCGCGGCGTTTCAAACCCCAGGTGGGTACGTACCTCTTGAAACGTGGTCTCTATGGGCCAGCGGGCCGTGAACCAGCTGACAATTTGTTCGGCGCTGAGGCTCGTATCGGTAGTGTAAAAGTACTCATCTCGATGTGTACCTTGAATATCGTGGACGAAAACCCAGCGAATTGGTACCAAACCCGCACCGGACTTATACCAATGCCCGGTGCCGCTGGTAAGTTGGACACGACGGTCAGAGCCACCATACCAACTGACCGTAGCTTCGGTGAGTTGACGATGTACCACCACTTCTTGGGGCGTTGGCAGTTTACGTCCCTTGATTCGTGGCCGACCTATTCGTGGTTTTCGTTCCGGCGCTGGAGCGTAGAGATTGGCGTTGCCATGAAAGCGGCTGACCAGTGTGGCATGACGTCGATGGCGATAACAGAAGCTCGCCAACTCATGCGAGGCGTAACCTCCATCACCCAAAAACACGAATTTTCGCTCAGGAAACCAGTGAATCAGCACCGCCATCAATTGACGGGCCAGATGAGGGGGTGTTTTATGCCGGTGTTTTTCGGCGTGGTTAAGTTGCTCCGGACGGTACAATGCCACCAATACCGGCAGAGCCCAACGCTTCGAGGTAAAAGGGAACTTTACGGAGATAGCCAGCACGACCCAGCGGTGTCCCCAGCGAAAGACCACGTGCTTATGGGCCGAACGCACCGCGTCATGATGGCAGCCCTTGCCGTAAACACACTTACCGCGATGCTGGGCGGTGGTGTCGTCCATAGGGACCAGAACCGGTTCGTCGGGTGGGATCTGACGCAGGATCGCTCCGGCCAGAACCTTGCCCAAAGGCCACAGCGACCAAACGGCGCGAGAGAAAACCCGGTGGTAGGTGCTGGAATGCCCTTTGATCAGGCCTCGCATCGTCCAGAGTATCCCAGTGACGGTTCGGCGTCCCATTGTAAGAATACCTCCAATTGCCAGTGGAAGAATTCGCTGGAATGTTGGCTGGGTGAATGCTATAGAAAAACTCATGAAAAGCGACTGTGCTGCCGATGGAATAGTAAGCATAATAGACTCCTTTCCGACAATATTACCTTTTACAGTAATAGAAATCGGCAGGAGTCTATCTATTCCATCAGTGTTTCTCCAATCCATCATTCACCCAAAAAAATGGCAAAAGTCGAGCTAAGAGCCTATCCTGATAACTCTCTGGCTTCGACCGGCTGCGTCGGTCGTGGCCTGCGTCAGGCTGCATCGACAATGCTGGACATTGTCTGTTTCGCCTTCCTTGTCCACAATCGACTCGCTCGGTCTCTGGCCGACGAGTGGTTATCAGGATAGGCTCTAAATCAAGAAAGTGGGAGGGTGAGGAAACCGAATCTGGAATGCCCACCGTTCCGGCAGGCCGGAATTCGCCGCGTTGCGTCGTAACGGGCGTCGCGACAGGTAGGATAGAGGAGGGTGTGCTCTGCTGAGGATGATGGTATTACGGCCTCGGAACGCTCAGTTCCGAACTCTTCTTCCTCATTGGAGGGTCCCAGGGCAATCCGATTGAGATACTACACTTTCTCGTGGTAATTCGCTCAAAGTCCAGTACGCGTGGATTACCCTGATCATTTCTACAAGCTTTTTATAATCAGAGGGCTTGACCATGTAACCGGCAGCACCGAGTCTAAAACTCTCAGCTATATCTTCTTCATCATCGGAGCCGCTCAGGATGATAACAATGATTTGCTTTAATGCGTCGTTAGCCTTTATAGCCGTCAGA
>JADFMY010000198.1 GCA_022563685.1 Pseudomonadota bacterium
TGTTGGTTGCGGGCGATACCGCCGAAGGTGATCTTTGACTGAAGACGACAGCAGTCGTCATTGCATTCTATCATCTTGCCCGGCGCAGGGTCGCAGTCGCCGCCGTTATAGATGGCGAGCTTGGTGTCATATTTGCTGCCACACAGGCTGACGGTAACGTTACCCGTGCTCGAAGCGGTATAACGGTACCAGATGTTTTGGCTGGTCATACAGTGGCCGGGACCATCGCGCGTTGCACTGCCGGTGTCGAATGGCAGGTTCGTTACGTTACCGATGGGTATTGCGTTAATACAGTCGTCGTTAAGCCCGACAGGCGGCTCATTGCAGTCGCTGCTGATATTTAGTATACCCTGGCCGCTCGTTTCGTTAGTGTCGTACCCGCCGACCTCGATCAGGTACTGGTGGCCGGGGGTTGCGACAAAGGTGATCTCGCTCTTATAACCGCAGGCATCGTCGTTGCATTCGATCAAGTTATTCAATGTCGGGGTGATTGCGCAACCGTCATAGATGGCAAGCATGGTGTCGAACCCACTAAAACAGAGGCTGACAGTAACGTTACAGGTGTACGGAGAAGTAGCAGTATAGCAATACCAGATATTGGGCGTGGTCATACAAATGCCGGGACCGTCGAATGTCGCAACAGTAGTGTCGAACTCCCAATCCGTTACGTTACCGACCGGAAGCGCGTTAAACCAGTTGTCATTGGATGGTGGATTAGCCTCGCCGTCACAGGTGATGTTCATTAAACCCTCGCCAAACGCATTGCGGTTGAATCCGGCAACTTCGATGAGGTACTTGTTGCCGGAGGTTACAGGGAAAGTGACCTCCGATTGCATACCGCAGAAGTCATCGTTGCATCTGACCATGTTACTCAAAGTCGGGGTTGAGCTGCATCCATTATTATAGATGGCAATCCTGGTATCGAAGCTGCTGCCACACAGGCTGACAGTGGCGGCGCCGGTGCAAGTAGCAGTATAGCAATACCAGATGTTCCGGCTTTTCATACAGAGCTCGGGACCATCGATCGTTGCCTCGGTCGTGTCGAATACCTCCGTTTCGTTACCGACCGTCTTTGCGTTCCGACGGTCGTCATTGGGCGGCGGCGCCCCATTGCTGACCTGTGCCGTGCCGAGCAGTAATGCCAGCACGCAAACCAATAGCACCTTTGATTTAAACCTTCTCATAGTTAAGTCCTCCGATAAAACGAAAAAAAATTTAATTTTGAAACAATTTTTTCCTGCACACCCTACACTTTACGAGGGAATAAACCTAAAAAACGAAAGACAACCATTGTTGCCGCTCCTCACTAAGTCTATTTAGGTCTATTGGTTACAAGTAATAAGATACCACATTATTGTCCTGAAAACAAGGAAAAATTCTGGAATAATCATTTTTTTTTGCCTGCTGAAGCACAAATGCGATAACTTTCTTTGTAGCAAGCAGATACACAGCCAGAAGGGCAAAAATCAGCTTTATTTCCGGTAGATTTTTTTCGGGTCGTAGGCCCTGTCTGCGATAAATTCCAGCTTTTTCTTCGTGTTCTTCTTTAGTGCACGGTAAAAGCATGACCGATAACCAACGTGGCATTGGCCGGCTTCGATGCTTACTTTGAGAACTAAGCAGTCCTGGTCGCAATCGACCAGTATTTGTTCTACTTTTTGGACGTGCCCGCTCTGCTCGCCTTTCTTCCATAGTTTTTGTCGCGACCTGCTGAAGTATGTGGCATACCCGGTTTGGATTGTCAGCTCAAGTGCCTGACGATTCATATAAGCGAACATTAATATCTGCCCGGTCTCGCTGTCCTGGGCCACAACTGATACCAGACCCTTAGCATCGAATTTCGGAATAAACTCTGCGCCCTCTTCGATGTCTTCTTTGGTTCCCACCTGTTTAGTCTCCTATCTCGTTAAATGGTTAATTACTCACCAATCACTATTCACCAAATATCATCTTGCAAAGATAAATTTTAACCGTTATTATATTCGAAAACAAGTTTTTTCAAGGCAAACTACTTCAATGCCAAAGACCAAAGCTGAGAAAAGTAAATACGTTTTCCTGTTTCTGCGTATTGCGGTGGTTGCCGTTGGCGTCATTTGGGCGATAGTGTGGCTATCTCGTGGACAGAGGTGGAGTAATTTAGTCTCGATTTTTGTTCGAATGAATTTGGGGGTTTTCGCTGGAACTCTTGCTGTT